>CAZSME010000008.1:9624-15805 GCA_964607665.1 uncultured Nitrospirota bacterium
GCAGTATAGGCGCACCCCTTTAGCAGAATCAATGAAAAAAGCCTTTCTCTACGGGAGCTATTCGATAAACTTGACCTTATAGATATTGTTCTGATCGCTCACCCATTCGACCGCGTTGACCAGATTTTCGGAGGTCAATGCCCCCTGTTCGAATTCAACGGCAATATGCAGGTTGTCGTAGTTTTTGAAAAAGAGCCAGCGTCTTTTTATCCCACGGACCTCGGCCTTCTTCACCCCCGGCACGCTGAGTAATGCCTTGTGAACTTTTTCAACAGACGATGGATTCTGAACCCCCTCGATCTTCAAAATGACTTTTTGAAGGGAGACCCCTTCGGCAAACAACGATCCGGAGGCCCAAAAAAAGAAAAATAACGCGACGATACAAACGGGTTTTCTCATTGTTCTCTTTCCCCTTCTACGACGGAAGTTTAGCAAGGCGACCCCTCCAAAGCAAGGTGCTTGTTCGTCGATTCCATCTTGCAGAGAAGGGCACCGGCCAGATATACTCGATCAACGTCGTCCCATGGAGCGATCGTAGAAGGGCAATGCAAGACCGTATTTTTGGAAAACCGATGTTCACGCAGGAAGAGATTAAAAGGCGTGTTCATGAGCTTGGCCTTCGGATTTCGGAGGATTATAAAAACAAAGATCTTCTTTTAATTGGCGTGTTGAAAGGGGCGTATGCCTTTTTTGCCGATCTTGCCCGCGCCGTCTCACTGCCCCTCCACGTTGATTTCTTGGTGGTCGCGAGGGGAAAACTGGTCTCCGATCTTACCCAGGAGATTGCCGGGAAAGATCTCCTGGTCGTGGAAGATATTATCGATTCCGGACAGACCTGCGCCTTCCTGAACAAAATGCTCATGGCGCGTCATCCAAAATCGATTCAGTTCTGCACCCTGCTGGATAAACATCAGGGTCGGAAAGTGGATGTCCCTGTTGCGTATACCGGATTTACACTCCCAAACAAATATGTTGTTGGATATGGGCTCGACTATAAAAATAAGTACCGAAACCTCCCGTACATTGCCGTATTAGAGGCCGTCCGTGAAGACGCGCCGTGAAATAATCTACCTCGATGCGATCGCGGCAACGCCGCTGCTACCGGAAGCCCGCGAGGCGATGTTGCCGTATCTCGACACGCTTTTTGGTAATCCGCAGAGCCGGCACCAAGCGGGCGCGGCCCCTAAGAAAGCCGTTGAAGCGGCGCGAGGGGCCGTTGCCGATTTAATCGGCGCTGAACCCCGCGAAATCATCTTCACCGCATCGGGCAGTGAAGCCAACAACCTTGCCATCAAAGGGGCGCTGTCGGCCTACCCCAAAAAAGGAAGGCATATTATCACCTCCGTTATTGAACATTTCTCTGTTGCGCACCCGTTGAAACGATTGGCGCGGGAGGGATGGGAGGTGACCTGGCTTCCGGTGGATCAAAAGGGACGGGTTTCTCCGTCGTCGGTTGCCTCCGCAATTCGAAAAGAGACCGTGCTGGTGTCGATCATGCACGCGAATAATGAAATCGGAACAATCCAGTCGCTCCAGGAGATCAGCGCGATCACACAGCAGGCCGGTCTGCTGCTGCATACCGATGCGGTGGCCACCGTCGGTGTCATTCCGTTTGATGTGGAGCCACTCGGGGTCGACCTTGCCGGATTCTCCGCGCAGCCGTTTTATGGTCCGAAAGGGGCGGGGGCCTTGTATCGACGCCGTGGAACGCGGCTGATGCCGCTTGTGGAAGGGGGCGTACAGGAAGGAGGGCAGCGCGCCGGCACAGAAAATGTCGCCGCGATTGTTGGCATGGGCGTCGCCGCGGAAAGGGCTCAAGAAATCATTTTGGATGAAAACAGGCGGCAAACCGCGCTTCGTGATCGGCTGATTCATGGATTATTGGGCCGACTTCCTCTGATTCATCTTACCGGAGACCCGGAGCAACGACTGCCTCATATCGCCAGCTTTGCGGTGGAGTACGTTGACGGAGAGGCGTTAATCCGTGCGCTGGAACGGAAAGGGATTCTTGCGGCATCCGGCTCCTCCTGCAGCGCGGAGGCATTGAAAATCTCACCGACATTAACCGCGCTGGGCCTTCCTGCGAACGTGGCACAGGGCGGCATTGTGATGAGCCTGGGACGACAGACAACAGAAGAAGAAATCGATACCGTTTTATCCGTTTTCCCCGAAACCGTGAACGCGCTGCGAGAAATCTCTCCCCTCTATCAGGCATTACGGGGCGTGGAGTCATTGCCATGATCACAGCGGACCAAACACTCGATACCCTGGGGCTGTTCTGCCCCATCCCCGTTATTCTGACCGCGAAAAAAATGAAGGAGATGCAGATGGGGCAACGGCTTGAAGTCCTCTCCGATGACGTTGGGATTAAAAAAGATATGCCCGTTTGGTGCAAACATTCCGGAAACGAATTGATTGCCCTGATCGAAGAGGGAACCGTTTTTAAGTGCTACGTACAGAAAAAAAAATAATCCCGGTGGGGTTGGCAGCGTTATCCGGTCTTTTGCTCGCCATCTCTTTTCCCCGTTGGGATGTATACCCGGCGGCCTTCATCGCCCTCGTCCCCCTTTTCTTTGCCTGTGAAAACCAATCCCCCAAAAAATCGTTTCTTTTGGGTGGACTCACCGGGCTAATCTACTTTGCCGGAACCCTCTCCTGGGTCACAATCAGTATGCACTATTACGGAAGCCTTCCGTGGGTTGTCAGTTATCTTATCATGCTGCTGCTCGTCGCCTACCTTTCCGTTTATGTCGGCCTTTTTACGCTGTTGGTCACCGTCCTTAAAAAACCGTTGTTGGTCGCGCCGATCGCGTGGACGGCGTTGGAATATTTTCGAGGCCACCTTTTAACCGGTTTCCCGTGGAACCTGTTGGGTTATTCCCAATATCGCAATCTGCCGTTCATTCAGATCGCGGATATCACGTCGGTCTATGGCGTGAGTTTCTTGCTTGTTCTGACCAACGTGGCGATTTTTCTTATTGTCAAAACATTTTTGGATAAACGGGCCATCGCATGGCCGCCCATTTTGATGACGGTACCGTTACTTGTTATCGTGTTCCTCTACGGTTTTTATCGGCTCTCTCAACCAATGGACACGAACGGAAACGGTCAACAGACCGCCCCCATTGCTGTTGGAGTGGTTCAGGGAAATATTGATCAGGGGATCAAGTGGGATCCGGCGGCTCGCAACGAGACAATTAAAAAATACGAACAGCTGTCGCTCTCTTTTGTAGAACAGCCCGATCTGGTCGTCTGGCCGGAATCGGCCACCCCGTTTTTTTTTCAGAACGAACCGTTTTATCAACAACGGCTGTATGATTTGATACGGCGGGGCGGGTTTGATCTTCTTTTCGGTTCACCGGCCTTTCAAACGGGGCCAACCGGTCAGCTTGCGCTGTTAAACTCCGCATACCTTCTTCGGGGCAGTCTACCTGCGGGGCAGGTCGTGGGCCCTGCTCCCCGATATGATAAAGTCCATCTGGTGCCATTTGGAGAATATGTTCCGTTAAAATCGTCTATTCTGTTTTTTGTCGACAAGATGGTCACGGGCATCGGGGAGTTTGTTCCGGGGCGAGGGGCGGTGGTTATGGATCGGGGGAAGGCCCAGATCGGAACCGTCATCTGCTATGAGGTGATCTTCCCCGAACTGGTTCGGCAATTTGCTCAAAACGGCGCGAATATCATGGTCACGATTACAAACGACGCCTGGTTTGGTGATTCGGCCGCGCCGTATCAGCATTTTTCAATGGTGGTCTTTCGCGCCATTGAAAACCGGGTTCCGTTCGCGCGTGCCGCGAACACAGGGGTCTCCGGTTTTATCAACGCACACGGAACGATTCTGCAAGCAACCGATATTTTTGTGGAGGACGCCCGGCTGGAAACGCTCTATACGGGATTTCGGAAAACGCCCTACACGATGTACGGTGATTTTTTTGCGATCGGATGTATCATCGGCTTGATCAGCCTTATGGGATCATCGTACCGGGTGTTCCGGGCCGCGTCCTCGAAAAGCGTCTAAAAAGCTTGCGATCTTTTCAGAGTCGTAGCCGGGCAGTTTCAATCGGACACGCCAGGCCGTCAGAACCACGGGCGATGGGATCTCTTTTCCCGTCACCACCAAAACACCATCCCACTGACCGGGATATGTTTTAGACAACGCCATAAGAGCATCCATATCCTCTTTAGAAAGCTGTGCCGGATCGGCGTAGATCACAATATTGCCATGCTCCAGATTATGGACCAAAAGCTCCGGCTGGGTTTTATCGCTCTCATAGATGCCCGCAGGATGCCATGTATCATAATGGAATCCGGACGTCGGCGGACTATTTTTGTATTGCACGCGGGTATCGTTTGGCACATGGGCCTGTCCCTCGTCGGGGAAAAACTCAATCCCCTCTAAACGCTTCATGTCCACCGGAGCGGGGGCGGCCTTCTTCCCTGTCGTGTCTTTTTTTACCATGGCGGGGCCGGTTTTGTCTTGACCGTTGGGAGCGTCCACAAGCAAAAAGACCAATACGAGCAATCCCAGTACAACGACGGCCCCGACCCATATCTTTTTCGATTTCTCGCCCCCAGAGGGTAATGCTTCCTGACTCATATTCCGACTTCGCTCCAAAGTTTTCGGGAATATACCATGCTATCGATTGCTGAACAAGAGGGGTGTTGCAAAATTGATTTTTCCTCAATATTTTGATAGTCTTTTTCAAACTTGGAGTGAAAGCGATGGCAACCTTGATGGGGAAAGAAGAAGCCCATAAACTCATTGACCGGATGCCTTCAAATGCAACGTGGGATGATCTTATCCATGAGATCTATGTGCGTGAGGTCATTGAACGTGGTTTGGCGGATAGCATCGCCGGCAGAACAAAGGATGTTAAAGAAGTCCGTGCCCAATACGGTCTTTCTGAATGAAAGTTCATTGGACACAGACCGCTGAAGGGCATCTTAATGCGATTTACAGGTATATTGCCCGTGACTCCCACGAGTATGGCCAACGAATAGTTGACCGTCTGACAAGAAGATCACAACAGATTGGCGATTTTCCCCTATCCGGACGTAAAGTACCGGAATTCGAAATGGGGCAGGTTCGAGAGGTTATCGAAGGGCCATATCGGATTATCTACCATATCAAACCAGACCAAATCGATGTTTTGGCCGTCATTCATGGGGCACAAGATATCGTTCCGCTAGGATAGAAATAAAGTAGGCCCAACCAAACCTTGGACCCTGATGCGCAAAAAGTGTGTGCGGGTTTAGCTTGATTGTCGGGCCACAACCCGAACCTTCACTCGTTTGAATAAAAATAGTCCAAGGTCAGATACGGACAGAAACGTTATACCAAGAACCGATCCTATCTTTGTCAGATAAAATCCTGCCCTATATTAATGGGGCGTTTCATATCAGGTCGGCGTGGACAAACAGAAAAAAACGTGAGAAGAGGGCGCCAATAATGACCATCAGCATCGCGATATAAAGCAGCCCCGTGGCCGCCATTGTGGATCGTTCCTTCACCGTCGCCCATATCATCGGGGCTAAAATCATCGGGCCAATCATCCCGATCGCAAATCGAATCCAAAGATAAAGCCCCTCAAACGTCTTGAACAAAAGGGCATCCATGATCCGTTCCGAAGCAATCACCGTGATCAGATTGATCACCGCCACCGCCCCTTCGGCGAAAACCAGTCCCATAAAAATCTGTGTCAATTGTCGAAGCGGAACAATCGATAATGTCGGGCGGGTCAGGTAACTGTGTCCCAGCAGCATCGCTAACACCCCGGCCCCTAACAGCAGGCTGGAGAGCATGGAATAAAGAAAAAGTCCGACCCGGCGTAAGGGTGATGTGAATTGCGGAAGGTAGGCCTGCAGCAAAAGCAGAAAGCCGATTGTGCCCAAAATCCCCGCGCTCCAAAGAAGCACCCGGCTGTGATAAGGATGCCGAAACCAAAGACGGAGGTTATAGATCGCCAATACCCCCAAGAAAAGAAAATAAAAAACCGACGCGGCGGGTACCGCGCTTCCACCAATGACAATGCCCAGTAAAAGGGTGATCCAGAAAACAATCCCGTTGGTTCGATAGAAGTTGATCCCGACCGTTGTCAGCGAGGGGAGAGAGAGCAGGACCGCCCCGCCGACGGACAACTGACCTAACACCAGAAACAAAATTTCTTGAATCCGTGCCAAC
>CAZSME010000009.1:0-15757 GCA_964607665.1 uncultured Nitrospirota bacterium
TGAGATTTCTCGCTCCGCTCGAAATGACAGAAAAAGAGCCTTTTCGGTCAGACACTAAATATGTTGCCTACGATACAATGACCTTCTTCACCCCCAGCGGCCCAACGAGGCCGCTTCGTTCGCCGGGGCCCGTGGCCCCCCGCCTAGCCTCGCTTTTGGAGCCAGGATAACGGGTCCATCGGCTCTCCCTGATGTCGAATTTCGAAATAAAGGCGTTTTCCCTCGGAGAGTCCGGTCTCCCCAACCGATCCAATTGTCCGATTCTTCGCGGCCCGCTCTCCCACGGAGACCAGCAGCTTTTCCAAGTGCGCGTAAACGGAGTAGTAGTTATCTCCGTGATCCAGGATGATCATCATCCCGTATCCTTTGAACCAGTCCGAGAAGATAACCGATCCGTCATAAACGGCCTTCACATCTTCCCCCCTTGATGTTTCAATCTCGATCCCTTTTTTAAAGATATCGGTATTGAACTTAGGATGTTTCTGAAGACCAAAAAGGGAGACCACGGATCCGTCGTTGGGCCAATCCAATTTCCCCTTGGCCTGAATAAATTTTCCCAAGGACGGGGCCGGCTCTTTCATTTTTCGTCTGGCCTCTTCCAGCTTCTCAATCAAACCCTTTAATTGATAAGACGAGGCATCCAGTTCCGCGATCGTTTTTTCGTGATAGGTCTTTTCGTTTCGGACACGGGTTAACAGGTGACGTTTTCGTTCTTTTTCTTTGCCGATTTCATCCAGTTTAACCAGCAGCGGTTCTCGCGTGGCGACCAGTTGTTCCTTCATTTTGTTCAGCTGGTTGCTTTGGTTTTTCATTTGCGACTGCTCGTCTTCAAAGAGGACGAGCATCTCGGTCTCTTTTTCAGCAATGGTTTTTAGGTAATGCATTCTTCTTAAAAACTCGGGATAGTCCGGCGAGGGAATCAGAACCTTCAGGAAACCGCTTTCCCCTTCCTGATACAGCGTCCGAACCCGCATCATAATCATATCGCGTCGATCTTGAATGGACGCGTCCAATACCCCCAACGCCGAGGATAAATACCCAATCTCCTTCTCTTTTTTTCTAATTTGATCCTCGATGGAGACCGCATCCTCCTGAAGGTTCCGAACCCGGCGATCGATCGTCTCCAGGGTCGATAAGACCGACTCTTCCTGCTTTTGCAGGGCCTGTTTCTCTTTTTTCTTTTCCCGAATGGCGTCTTCTAACTGTTCGAGTTCCCGTTTTTCTTTTTCGATATGTTTATTTAAAATCAACACCTCTTCTTTTGTTTCCGGGTTTTGTTTTGTGGTTTCTTTCGCCTTTCCCTGGTTTTTGGTGTTTTTGGCACTGCCCTTCGTTATTTTTTGGGTTGTTTCTTTTTTTGTCTTTTGTTTTTCGCCCTCTTTTCCCCATGCGGGGGTGCCCATTGATCCAATCAGGCAAACGATCAGGAGGAGGAACATCCCGCTGGACTGATAACGTCGGTGCGTTTTGGACAATGTTTTTGCTCGAAACCGCAACAGATAGGTCAAGGAGGCCTCGCCTCCAATGCCGCCTAAGAGCGCTCCGGTGAGCACGATTCCCGCAATCATTCGCGGCGGCAGAAAATGAAGCTGCATCAGTTTCCCCAGCATTCCGCCCATCTGCGTAAGATGGGTGTTTGAAAGATGAAAGAGGCCATAAATCGCCCCGCAGGAAAGGGCCCCGCTGACCGCGCCGATCATCATCCCCTCCAGAAGGAACGGGTTCTTGATAAACCGATGTGTTGCCCCAATCAGTTTCATGATTTCCACCTCTTCTCGTCGATCATAAAAGTGGAGCCGCACGGAGTGGGCAATAATCGTGACCACCGCGACGGCCAAGAGGCCCCCGATACCCAGACCCGACCATTTCAGGAGCATCAAAACGTCGTTGAAATTTTTTAGCCACTCGGCGCCATACTGTACCTCTTCGACGCCCGAAAACTTGCTGATTTCGGTTGTCATCTCTTCGATGGCCTTTGGATTTTGGTAGGGCGGTTTTACATTGACCTCGAACGAGGCCGGCAGGGGGTTTGCCCCCAGATGCTGAACCAGTGACTCGCCCTGGAACTCCTTCTTGAAGAGTTCCAACGCGTCGTCCTTCGAGAGATATCGCGAAGACAGCACGCGTTCATCTGCGGCTAACGACCTTCGAATGCGGCCCAGATCGTCTTCTGAAATCCCTTCGTGCAGATAGACCGAGAAGGCCACGTCTTGCTGAATCGACGTAATAAAGCTCTGGACGTTATAGTAAAAAAGGAGGAACAGGCCGAACAGCATCAGGGTCAAGGTGAGCGTAATCACCGAAAAGAAGGCCAACGAACGGTTGAGCCGGATGTTCTCAAAGGCGCATTTTATGAAATATCCGGTCCGTCTCATGGCATACTCCGATCAGAGATCACCTTGCCGTGTTGCAGTGCCACGGTGCGGCCGGGGATTTTTTTAATTAAACTGCTCTGATGTGTGGCAATCAAAACCGTGGTTCCATGGCTGTTGATATTTCTTAAAATATCCATAATGTCAACGGACAGGGAATCATCCAAATTTCCCGTTGGCTCATCCGCCAGTAAGATGAGGGGGTAGCCGGCCATCGCGCGGGCAATGGCGACCCGCTGTTGTTCTCCTGCCGACAAGGCATCCGAGGGTTTCTCTATGTGGTCGGAAAGGTTGACCATTTGCAGCACCTCGTGTACCCGTTTCCGAATCTCCGTTCGCGACGCGCCGACCATTTCCATCGGGAGGGCCACATTCTCAAAAACGGTCTTACGATGAATGAGTTTAAAGTCCTGGAAGACAAACCCGATGGTGCGGCGCAGATAAGGGATTTCGCGTTCTTTGAGCTGGAACACGTTTCGGCCATTGACGATCAGCTCCCCTTCCTGTCCACGCTCCTCGCAGAAGATGAGTTTGAGCACGGTTGTTTTGCCCGCGCCGGATGCGCCGGTTAAAAAAACAAACTCTCCCTTTTCGATTTTGAGGGTAACATCCTCCAGCGCCGGCTGGTCCTCGGCATAATACTTTGAAACATGAATCATCTCGATCATTTCTGTTCGTTCTCACCAACGGGTGCCGGCGGGGGAAGTGGGATTTTTCCACCCGCCAGGTCTTTCAGCATATTTTTATGCTGTTCCTGCATCAATGTTCGCACAAGGGTAGGAATGGCACTGGATCCGATTTGGTCTGCATAGCTTGTTTTCCGGGACAAAAAGATCGCGCCCTCCTTAAATAAAAGGGTTGTGATTGTGGGCCGGCTGATCCCGCCATCTTCCGTTTGGACATGGTAGATTTCGCCCTGATACTGAATCTGAGTATTCAGCCCCGTTAACATCTTCTTCCCATTCCACCATTAAACGTGTGTGGGTAATGTCATCTCAAATGCATCTTGAAAAAGCGTGATCGTTGTCTCACGTGTTGTTTTTATAATCCCGACAACATCAAAACGACAAAGGGGCCACGGCGGGTTTTTTTTGTCAAGGTACGCCAATGCCACACGGCTGATCTTTTCCTGTTTCCGAAGGTTCACCGCCCCTTCCGGGCCCCCGAATGCGGAACTGGCCCGCATCTTCACTTCGATGAAAACCAGGGTTCCTTGATCCCACGCGATCAGGTCGATCTCTCCATAACGGCATCGGAAGTTTTGTTCAATAATCTGATATCCCTGCTTTTTAAGGAATTGCGCCGCAAGGGCCTCCCCTTCTTGTCCCGATTCCTTTCTTCCTTCTTGCGTCATGCGGGCACCCCGACCCCCTCCACCCCTCGAAAGGTTTTCCGGTGCAGTGAACAGGGTCCGTACTCCTTAATTCTATCAAAATGTTCGCGTGTTCCATACCCCTTATGCGCGTTAAAATTATAATGAGGGAACGTTGCATGATGGCCGTCCATGATTCGATCTCGCGTGACTTTCGCGACAATCGAGGCGGCCGCAATCGAAACCGACAGGCGATCCCCGCTCATAATCCCTTTTTGGGGAATCGGGATATCGATCAGGGTGAGGGCATCGATCAGGAGGTAGTCCGGCCGAAGGGAAAGATTCGCAAGGCTTTTCTTCATTGCCAGCAAGGTTGCTTGCAGGATGTTAATTTGATCAATGGTCTCGTTTTCGACCACGCCGACTCCGACGTTAGCCTGCTTCAGAATCTCAGGAAAAAGGGCCTCGCGCTGTGATGCGGTTAGCTGTTTTGAGTCGCGGATTCCTGATATCGAACAGTTAAGGGGAAGAATCACGGCCGCGGCAACCACGGGGCCTGCGAGCGGCCCACGGCCCGCTTCATCGATGCCACAGATCTGTTGATAGCCAAACGAAAGAAGCGCCCGTTCGAATAATGCCATCGGGCCGTCGAAACAGCGAACCCCGTCGGATCCCCGCCTTATTGCTTCTCCGGTTGGCTTCGCGTCCCTGATCACTGTTTCTTTCAAACTACCCCAATCCCACCGCTCGCTTTTTTATTCAAGAAGGGGAATGTGCTATTACGCCGAAGACGATCCCGCGGAAACGGGCTCTTGCGTGTCTTCCGAAACGGGTGCAAGAGAGGGGGTTTTGGGGGCGAACAACTCCCTCTTTGTCTCCGAGAGACGCGCGGAGCGTCCACTGCGTTCACGCAGATAGTGGAGCTTGGCACGCGAGACTTTCCCCTGTCGAACCACATCCACCTTTTGAATCGCGGGAGAGTGCAACGGGAAGATTCTTTCTACGCCGACGCCATAAGAGATTTTCCGGACCGTAAAGGTCTGACGATGGCCGCCGCCCTTCTTTCCGATCACCACCCCTTCATAAACCTGAATCCGTTCCTTCTCTCCCTCGATGATCTTCAGATAAACCTTTACCGTTTGCCCGATTTTTACATCCGGGGCATTTTCCTTTAAGAAACTTCGTTCCAACTTTTCCAATAAATTCATTTCCAACCCTTCCCTTCTCGTTTGTCTTGTATTGCCGCAGGACTTCGGCAAAGTCATCATGGATGGAACATCCTTAAAACCCATCCCTACCTAACCTCCCCTTGAAGGGGAGGGATAAAAAGTCCTTATGTTGTTAATAAGTCCGGCCGTTTCTGACGTGTGTTCAGAAACGCCGCCTCTTTTCTCCAGTGGCGAATGGCCTGATGATTTCCGGAGAGAAGCACCTCCGGCACTTTCATTCCTTGAAATTCCGCGGGTCGGGTGTACTGTGGATATTCAAGGAATCCTGAAGAGAACGACTCTTCCACCAAAGACCTCTCGTCGCCCAGCACCCCGGGAATAAGCCGCGCCGCCGCATCAATCATCAGCACGGCGGCAAGTTCCCCCCCGGTGAGGATATAGTCTCCCACCGATACTTCTTCAAGTGAAATCCCTTCGGCCACCCGCGCATCAATCCCTTCGTAACGACCGCAAATGAACAGAAGCGGTTTCTGCTCCTTAGCGAAATCCTGTGCCATCTTCTGAGTAAACAGAACCCCCTGTGGGGATGGCAGAATCACCCGAACCGCCTCGCCTCGTTGCCTGCGAATCGCCTCCAAGGCTGCGTAAATCGGCTCTGGTTTTAAGACCATTCCGGGTCCCCCGCCGTAGGGGATATCATCGGTTAGAAGGTGTTTCCCCTGGCCAAACTCGCGTAACGAGCAAAGGGACAAATCGAGCAACCCCGATTCCCTGGCCCGTTTCAGGATGCTGTACTCAAAGTAAGAGGCCACCATCTCCGGGAAAAGCGTGAGAATATCACATCTCATGTAACTTAAGCCTTATCCGTCTAAAAGTCCATCCATGGGACAGATCGTCATTTCCCTTTTTGAAAGATCGATCTTCTTAACGACCGACTTCATCGCCGGGATTAAATATTCCCGATCCCCTTGCTGGACAACGTACACATCGTTACTCCCTGTTTCGATAATGGATACAATCTTCCCCAGAGGCGTTCCCGCCTCAAGATAAACATCCAGCCCCTCTATGTCGTACCGGTAATAGTGGTCCGGTGGCAATGGCGTCCGATCTTCCTCCGGAATTTGTATGACACCATCTTTCAGCGCGAAGGCTTGTTCCCTGGAGGTCACCTCCTTAAATGTAATATAGACCGACGACTTACCGTAACGAACCCGTTTCACGCCCAGCGAACACCGCTCTCCCATTTTTGTCTTAACGATAACTTCCTGAAGCGACGCAAACCGTTCTGGAAAATCGGTGAGGAGATCGCACCGAACTTCTCCCCGAAGGCCCACAACCGAACCAATCACTCCAATTGTCAGATACGGTTCCGTCTCTTTCTTCCCCCCACCAACCTCCCCCTGTTGGGGGGAGGTTGGTGGGGAGGCAGGGGCTATTCCAGTATTTCCAGTACGCACCGTTTTCCGATTTTGGTCGCCGCGGCATTCAAGATCGTTCGCATGGATCGTGCGGTACGCCCCATCTTTCCAATGACCTTGCCCAGGTCTTCCTTTGCCACGCGTAACTCGATGATGGCCGTTTTTTCTCCTTCGGTTTCGTTCACTGAAACCTGTTCGGGTCGATCGACCAACGACTTCGCGATATATTCAATCAGCTCTTTCATCTGTCCTGCCTCCGTTTCCGCTTCTAATAAAAAACCGGCTTTTTAAAAAGGAGTCGTTCGATTTTTATTTAACAGGCTGCGCTTTTCTTTTTGTACAACTCGGAGCGGTTGAAAAGGGTTTTGACCGTTTCGGTTGGAATCGCCCCTTCCTTCAACCATTTTAAGGCGCTCGCCTCATTAAAGGTCGTCTTCTTATCTAACGGATCATGCGTTCCCAGAATTTCAATCGCCTTTCCATTTCGCGCGACCTGTGAATCGGCCACCACGATACGGTAGAAAGGTCGTTTATGTCGTCCCACACGGGATAATCTGATTTTAACCATCGTTTACAGTCTCCTTGTTTATAAAGAGGAAAAGATCTCCCGCAAGGGATTTTTCCACCCCGACTTTCCGCTACCGGCGGAAACCTGTTTCAACAGCTTCTTTGCCTGATCAAATTGTTTTAGAAGCCGATTTATCTCCTGCACGGACGTTCCGCTTCCTTTTGCAATTCTTTTTCTGCGGCTTCCGTTTATCCAATCGGGGTTCGCTCGTTCCTGCCGTGTCATGGAGGAGAGGATCGCCTCGGTATGACGCAACTCCCTTTCCATTTCGGAAGGGTCGGGGAGGCGCATATTTCCCCCCCCGATTCCTCTCATCCCCGGAATCATTTCCAAAAGTCGCCGCGGATCGCCGATCTTTTTCATCTGTCCCAGCTGTTCCCGGAAGTCGTCCAGGGTCAGTTGGTTGGATCGAATCTTTTCCTGTACCTTTTTTGTTTCCTGATGAGAAAAGGTTTTCTCGGCCTGCTCGATCAAGGAAAGCATATCCCCCATGCCAAGAATGCGAGAGGCCATGCGATCGGGATAAAACGGTTCAAACGCGGTGAGTTTCTCTCCGACGCCGATAAACTTTATCGGTGCGCCGGTGACCGCGCGAATTGATAAAAGCGCGCCGCCTCGGGCATCCCCCTCTGCCTTTGTTAAGATGACACCGGTTATTCCAACGGTTTCATGAAAGCGTTGCGCGACATGCACGGCGGCCTGTCCCGTCATCGCATCGGCAACCAATAAGACCTCATGCGGCGCGATTCGCGTTTTCATCTCGCCCAGCTCGTCCATCAGGGCATCATCCACTTGAACACGGCCGGCGGTATCGAATATTAAAATATCCGCGCATTGCGTCTGTCCCGCTTTTAATCCCCTTTCGACGACGGAGAAAAGGTCTTCCCCCGGGCCGGGCAGGATTACGGGAACATCGATCCCTTTTGCCAATGTCTGCAGCTGATCACAGGCGGCGGGACGTTTCAGATCGGTCGCGACTAATAAGACCTGTTTCCGTTCGCTCTTATAAAGTCGGGCCATTTTCGCGACGGTCGTGGTTTTTCCGGTTCCTTGCAGTCCGACCAGCATGATCTTTGTGGGAGGGTTCGAAACCAACGCAACACCGGCGCTCTTCTCGCCCATTAACCGGGAGAGCTCTTGCCAAACCAGTTTGACAATCTGCTGCCCCGGGGTTAACGAGGCAAGGATTTCCTTCCCCACGGCCTTTTGACGCAGGTCGTCTACAAACGATTTCACAACTTTGAAGTGAACATCGGCAGAAAGAAGCGCCAACCGAACCTCTCGCAGCGCTTCGTCAATGTTCTGTTCGGTTAAAACGCCTCTTCCACGAATCTTTCTAAAGAGGGCATCAAACTGTTGGGTCAAGCTTTCGAGCATAAAAATCCACCCTATAATTTAAGGAGTGATAGTAACTGGAGTGTTGGTTTTAAGTCAAGGCAATGTGGGACTATGCTGTCCGGTCCTGATCGACTAATTTCAGGTCGGAAACGACTTCCTGAATAATCTCTTCACTGACCGATTCTTTTTTCTGGAGGAAGGCTTCAAAGAGGGCATTGTCACAAATGTTGTTAATGATGCGCGGGATACCACTTGAGAAGTGGTGTATGGCTGCAAGCGCCCCATTCGTAAAAAGGTCGCGTGTGGCGGCGCCTGCGACTTCGAGCCGATAGCGGATATATTCGGCCGTTACTTTCTCCGTAAACGACTGAAGGTGATAACGAACAGCAATCCGCTGTTGCAACGGCTTGTCCAGGACAAGCAATGAATCGAGATTGTTTAAGCCAAACAGGACAAACGTGATGACCTTTTGGTGATCCACTTCGATGTTTAAAAGGCCCCGGATTTCCTCGATCACCTCTTTGCTTTGGAGCATCTGGGCTTCATCAATTAGGACAACCGCTTTTCGTCCGGAATCATAAATCTCAACCAAGCGGTCATACAGCTGACCCAGCAAAACGGTCTTCTCATCGACGGGGTTTTCCACCCCCAACTGGATCGCGACCTTACGCAAAAGCCAAAGCGAGGAAATCCCCGTATGAATAACGACGAGCAGGGCCGCTTCAAACTGGGACTCGTCTAACTCTTCCAGCATCCGTCTTGCGAGGGTGGTTTTGCCAGTGCCAATCCCGCCCTCCAAGACCGCCAGGCCTTTTCGTTCTTCGGCCGCGTATCTCAATTTCACCAACGCGTACGAATGCTGGTAGCTGTTAAAATAGAACCGGCTGTCGACCGCCCCTGCGAACGGCTGCTCTTTCAACTGAAAAAAATCAAGATAGTTCACCCTGCTCGTTCATCCCTTTTCATTTTTTGGGGTTTAGGTTTGAATCCTAAACGTATGAGACCCGTCTTTTTGGCCTTACAGGAGACGCTCCCTCCTTCGGACGAGCCGATTCCACACTCGGTTTACGGTACGGAATCTCCTTGATCTTTCCCGATACGTCTCTGAATTTCGGGTTAACGCGGTAAATCTCTTTATAAAGCAAGAACGATTTCTCGCGTTCTCCCTGCTGTTCATACGACGAAGCCAGTTCATATTGAATCGCCAAACGGGTATTGCCGGTACAGCGTGGATCGTCTATACCGCCTTGAAGAACATCAATGGCGCGCGGGAGATCCCCTTGTTCCGTGTAACAGGATGCAAGCAGGGTCAGCAGTTCCTGAAAACGTGGCCCCCCTTCACCGGAGAGGGCTTGTTCAAACTCTCGAATCGCCTTTGCAAAATTCCCCATTTCCTTATGGGCAATTCCCAGGTGATAACAGGTTTCTAAGTATTGTTCTCTCTTGTCAGCCGAGACGGTGGGATCGGCAAAGGCCGTCCCTTTCTCTTTCTGTGCAACCGCGACCACTTCCTCAGACAAAGAGCCCAACTCTTCCGTCATAACGGAGGCAAAGTCAAAGTACTCCTCCTGCTCCTTTGGCGTTTCGGGTTCAACGACAGGCTCTGATCGGTCGGCCTCGTCCAAAGGCGGAGGTAAGGGATCCGAACTCACTTCCTGGGTCTCTTTAGTTTCGGATGGAGAGGCCCCAGACGGTCCCATTCCGACCGCAACCGCCTCTTCATCAGGAACGTTTTCCGGAGCCGAAACACCATAAGACACTTCTTCGGGTACGATCGGGTTCCACAAGGGCACATCGATATTCTCGGCTGCAACCGGAGACGGTGCTGGCTTCTGGATGACGCCACCAAAGTTTCTCGCGTATTCCTGCGGATTAAGTGCCTGAAGTTCCCCTAATAAGGCCTCTTTTTTATCAAAAGCCTTTTTTTGATCGTAGAGTTTTATCAAGGTTAAACAGGTTTCCGTCGCTTTTTGGTTTTGCCCCTGTTTCAAATAGATTTCCTTTAATTGGAGATAGGGTTCTTCCCTTAACGGCGAAAGCTCTGTTGCCAAAAGAAGCTTTCCAATCGCGTTTTGGTATAACCCGTATCGGACATAGACCTGCGCTTCCGCCAAGTGGGCCTTTAAGATGACTTCCGAGACGGAAGGTTCGCCAGACTCTTCTGCCACAGGACGATTGACGGGAAGATTGCTCGAAACATTTGAAGAGAAGACGGGAACCGGTGTCGGCTCCGGCGCCACAGGCTGCGAAAAGAGATGCGGGGCGTCATATAGAGCGCTGTCCGTATTAGCGACTGGCTCCGGATCACCCAAAAAGGCCTCTGTTGTCATGGGAGGCTCAGACGATACGACACCTTCGACTTCCGCAAAAGGCGCAGGCTCCAGTGGAACAACGGGGGGTGTTTCAAGAGACGAGATGGGGAGGATCTCTCGGAAGATTTCCGGCTCTTGAAAAGGTCGGTTCGTCTCCTCGACCAGGCCCGACATCCCTCGGAGTAATGCCTCTGTCGGTTTCGAGGAGGCTGTAAAGAGGTCTTTGGGTCCTTCGTTATCCAGGGCGGCCATCGCGGCTTCCTTGGATACCAAATGTTTTAAGTAGTTGGGATCGATCTTAACTATTTCCTCAACGATCTGCCGTGCCTCGGAGACCATCTGCTTGCTTTCATAGAGCGCCTCGACCTGTTCATAAGCCACGACGGCTTCTTTATAGCGTTCCTGTTTTTGATACAGCCTGGCGATTGCGAGATGTACCTCGACGTCTTCCGGCATCTGGCGGGCCAGTTTTTGATAAACCGTAACCGCTGCCTTAAAATTGCTCTGCTTCATATAGAGCTTGGCCGCGTCCTGATAACCCGCGATGGCACTCCCCGCTAATCCCCGCTCCATGTTAATGTCGGCCAGTCGTTCGTAAATATCAACCCGGTTGGGGTCAATTTTCAGGACTTTCTTTAAAACGGCAATCCCCTTCATGTCGAACCCGGCATCCTTATATCCGGCGGCTGCCTTCAAACAGGAGTCGATGGCACTTTCCTTTTCGTTGATCCTTAAATAAAGGTCAGCGATGGTGTTGTGGATGCTGCCGTCTTGAGGTGATTCCGCGACGAGCTTCTGCCACTCATAAATCGCCTCCTTTATCTTTCCCTTCACAGCGAATTGCTGCGCTTTTTCTATGATGATCGCCTTTGGGGTCGCCAACGAAAATCCTCCTCTTTATCGATGGAACGCTCTGAAAACGAACTCGGTGAAGATCTAACAGCTTAAAACTATCACTTTATGATAGAAAAAGTCAATGTTTACTGGAGCAATCTGGGCAATCGCTATTTTTTTATCAACCACTCCAAAATGGCTTGGTGCATTGGAAGACGGTTTTTCGCCTGCTCAAAAATAACCGAATGTTTTCCATCCAACAAATCATCAGCGATCTCTTCTCCGCGATGTGCCGGCAGACAATGCATGAGCAACGCATCCGGTCGGGCCAACGCCATAAGGCCATGATTTATTTGATAAGACTGGAACTGTTGTCTGCGCAAGACCTCTTGCCCCTCGTCTCCCATCGATACCCATACGTCGGTGTAGATAATATCGGCATCTTTTGCTGTCTCTTTAGGGTTATTTGTAATACTAATTTTGGAAGAACTCGCCTTGGCCATCTCCTCGGCCTGTTTTACGATGTCTGGATGGGGCATAAATCCGACCGGGGAGGCCACCGCGACATCCATGCCCGTTTTCGCTCCCCCCTCCATGAGTGAGTGGGCGATATTATTTCCATCACCGATATAGGCGAGCTTCAGCCCTTTGAGCCGACCTCGCTTTTCATAGATTGTAAAAAGATCGGCCAGAATCTGACACGGATGATGCAAATCCGAAAGGCCGTTGATTACGGGGATGGCGGTTGAAGCGGCCCACTCGGAAAGCCGGTCGTGGCCATGTGTCCGGATCACGAGGGCATCAAGATACCCCCCCAGAACGCGCGCGGTGTCGGCAATTGTTTCGCCCCGCTTTATTTGAAGATCGTTGGGAGAAAGAAAAATCGGATGGCCGCCCAGCTTTATCACAGCGGTCTCGAACGCGACCCGCGTTCGTGTGGACGGCTTCTCAAATAATAGGCCGACAACCCCCCTGTTCAGAAACGGATCCCCTCCCGTCCTCTTATAATGCGACGCGCGATCGATTAGCCGTTCAATCTCTTTTGGGGTGAGAGGGGCCAGACTTAACAAATCACGTTTTGGCATTGAGAATCTCCGTCAGGATGGAGACGGCCTGATCCATTTCGCTGGGGCGAACGGTGAGCGGGGGGGTCAGCCGCGCCGTATACTCACCCGTTCGGGACAACAGCAGTCCTTTCTCGTATGCCATTTTAATCAGATCCAACGCGGGAAACACCAGGTCGACCCCCACCAACAACCCCACGCCCCGGACATCTTTTATCCGATCGGTTTTACCCTGAAGTTGGACAAGCTTTTTGACAAGACGATCCCCGTTTTTCTTAACCTTTTCTAAAAAGGCGGGGGTCAGCCGTTTCACCACTGCCATTGCCGCCGCACAGGCCAGCGGGTTTCCGCCAAATGTAGAGGCGTGGGTCCCTGGCGTAAAGACCGCCGCGATTTCTTCTTTTGCCAACATGGCCCCAATCGGAAAGCCGCCGCCTAAACCTTTGGCCAGGGTCAGAATATCCGGTGTAACACCGGCCTGTTCGTGGGCAAAGAGGGTACCGGTTCGGCCCATCCCGGTCTGCACTTCATCCAGGATCAGAAGGAGACGGTGCCGATTGCAAATCGCGCGGACTTCGGAAAGATAGTGCGGCCTTGGAACACGGACGCCGCCTTCCCCTTGGATCGGCTCCAAAAGAATGGCCGCGGTATGCCGTGTGATTGCCTTTTCGATTGCCGCAGGGTCGTCAAACGGCAGATATTTAAAACCCGCGGGCAACGGCTCAAACCCCTTGTGGTATTTTCCCTGACCGGTCGCGGCCAGAGCAGCCAGTGTTCTCCCGTGAAATGACCCCTCCGCCGATAAGATCTCAAACCGATCGGGGTCAATCGTTTTGGCATATTTCCGGGCCAGTTTAATTGCGGCCTCGTTGGCCTCCGCGCCGCTGTTGGCAAAAAAAACGCGATCCGCAAACGAATGATCGACGAGCCATGCCGCCAGCTCCACCTGCGGGATGTTATAGTAAAGGTTTGAGACATGCGAAAGGGTCGCGGCCTGTCTTTGGATCGCCCGCGTCTGTCGCGGATCACAATGACCGAGGCTATTGACCGCGATCCCACTGACAAAATCAAAATACGACTTCCCTGAAACATCGACAACTGTGGCCCCGATCCCACGTTCCAGCACGATCGGAAAACGGGCATAGTTGGGCATCAAGACCCGATCCCCCCGCTTCATCCATGCATCCGTTTTTTTATCCAAAGGTCTCTCCAATAGATTTGTCATACTATATTACAATCGCAATGCCGTAATAAACAGGTTTGACGGGTCTCTTCTGTTTGGGGTATTTTGGGACACGGGCAAGCGGCCCCGGGGTTGTTCGCGCCGCGACAGGGCTATTGATCAATGGGTGTTTCTAAAAATATCTTTCAGGGTTCTCTGAATATCATGGAGTGGCTTGAGCGGTGGGGGTACGTCACCGCAGGGATAAGCTTTCTTGTTTTAGGAATGGTCGTGTTTGTCTACGGGTGGTATGTCTTTTTTACCACGGTGGCAGACGGCGTTATTACGGCTTCGTTGGTGATGATGGGCGATCTCCTGCTGGTGGCGGTCCTTCTTGAACTCTTTCGAACCCTGTTGAACTTTCTGAGGACACACGAAATAACCATCGAACCGTTTATGCATATTGCCATTGTCGCTGCGATTCGTCATATATTAACCACAGGGGCAAAAGGGGCAATCCGGGAGTTTTCTCCTGAGCAATTTAATCATTACGCGATGGATATGGGCATCCATATCCTGCTTGTTCTGGGGTTTGTCTTCGGGCTTTTTCTTTTCCGGTACAGACGAGAAATCGCGCCAAAAAATTAGAGGGGGCTTGCGGCAGGGCAGGCACCGCCAAACACCTTAAACAATATTAGGACACGCGCATGGAATGGATGTTTGACCCGCAAGGCTGGATCGCGCTTGCGACGCTGACCGCACTCGAAATCGTCCTCGGTATCGATAATATTATTTTCATATCGATTCTGGCAGGCCGTTTGCCCGACCGTCAGCGCGATCGGGCAAGAACGTTAGGACTGGCGGCTGCAATGCTGACCCGCATTCTCCTTCTCCTTTCTATTACCTGGGTCATGGGTCTAACAAAGCCCTTACTGACCCTTTTGGGGAACGAGTTGTCCGGGCGCGATTTTATTTTGATTATTGGTGGACTTTTTCTGCTGGCAAAGTCCACGCATGAAATCCACAACAATCTCGAAGGGCATAAAGAGGTCACGCACGAACGGGCGGCTGCCAGCTTTGTTAGTGTTTTAATTCAGATTGCGATTCTTGACATTGTTTTTTCGTTGGATTCGGTTATCACGGCCGTCGGTTTGGCCGAGGATGTTTCGGTGATGATCATCGCGGTTGTTATTTCTGTTGGGGTGATGATGTTTTCGGCCCGAGCGATTGGCGATTTTGTCGAAAAACACCCGACCCTGAAAATGCTGGCCTTAAGTTTCCTGATATTGGTTGGGGTCGCGCTGTTTGGTGAGGGGTTAGAGTTGCATATTCCAAAAGGGTATATTTATTTCGCCATGGCCTTTTCCGTCGGCGTGGAGATGCTCAATATTAAAATGCGGGCAAGATATTCCAGGCCGGTCAAACTGCATGTCAAAGGGGAATAACGGTGCTATTCGCCCCCGTAGCTCAGGTGGATAGAGCAGCGGTTTCCTAAACCGCGTGCCGGGTGTTCGAATCACCCCGGGGGCAGACACATTGTTACAGCGGCTTTGGATAAAATCGGCGTATTAAACGCGAGAGTTCCGTGCAGTTCAACTGCCCGGGCGCGGTCGGCGTACCGAAGTGTGCGTACGTTAAAAGAGAACCCAATGCGGGGAAAAAGATTCGGGAGAGTGTGCCCATCGGCCCCATCGCAATAGTCACAATCTTCTTATTGTTGGCCAATGTAAAGTCGGCCAGCTTTTGAAGATCATCCTGCGTTTTAGCAAAAGCAGCTACCTTTATAATATCCGCACCGGCTGTGTAGCCTGTCTTTACAATCCGATTTAATACCGACAGGGGTGGGGTTTTATTAAAATTATGATAAGAAAGGATGACCGTTTTCTTCGTCTTACGGGCCATCGCAACGACGTCGCCTAAAATCGTTCTTGCGGACAGTTCAATATCCACCGCATCGACATGGGGCATTATTTTTCTGAAAAGCAAAAGCCGTTCGGCCTCCGACTTATTCCAGATCCCCCCCTCTTTGTTTGATCGAATCGTGGCAATCGTGGGGAAATCCTTAAATTGGTTCCTAACGCGCAATATCCGATCTAAATCAAACGAAGAAAAAAGATCGATTCGCAATTCCACAATATCAAAAGGGGCCGCCTTTATCGGACGCCGAGCCGTTTTATCGGTTACCGAAACAACAATTTTAGGTGTTCC
>CAZSME010000010.1:0-15370 GCA_964607665.1 uncultured Nitrospirota bacterium
CGTATGCGGTTATCTCTTCACGTTAAGACAGGTTGGATTGTGGTCGTTTTTTTAATCGTTGCGGTATGGCCGATCGCCCCTTCATGGGGCGGTCTGGGGATAGAAACCGATCCCATTCCAACAAAAACGGCGACCTTTGCCGGAGGACGTTTTTGGGCGATGGAAGAGGTGTTTGAACGGCAAAAAGGTATCGCCGATGTTATTTCGGGCTATACCGGCGGCCAGGATAAAGACCCGACCTATGATAAAGTCGCATCGGGCAAGACAGGACATGTCGAAGCGGTCCATATCACTTACTATCCCAGCCAAATAAGCTATCAGGAAATTCTCTCCCTCTTTTGGCACAATATCGATCCCACAGAGGAAGAGGGACAGTTTTGTGACGCCGGGAGTCAATATAAAGCGGCAATCTTTTATCACGACGAGGAGCAGAAACAGTTAGCGGAATCGTCGAAAGCCGAGCTCGAGAAAACAAAACCTTTTTCGGGGGAGATTGTCACCCCCATTTTAATCTTCTCCATCTTTTACAAGGCGGAGCAGGTTCATCAAAATTACGCTATTGGCAACCCCATTCGGTACCGGCTTTATAAATGGAAATGCGGTCGCGTTGAACGTTTGAAATCCCTTTGGGGAAAATAGAAATGATTGCCCTGCAAGGGTTGTCCGAAAGATCGCTCCTTGAAACGAAAAAAGGGAGATGCTAGAATGACAGTAGAGGGGAAATTCGACGGGGGTTAAAAAGGGGGCGAACATGTCTGATCCTAAGAAGAATCAGGGAGGCCCTGTTTCGTTTGGGAGCACGATGAAAAAACTTTCTGAACAATTCGGTGGAGGAGATACGAAGGCCAAGCTGGCGGAGTACGAGCGCGAGATCGAAAAATTGTCCGTGCAGATCGGCGCCATGGAGCAGGAGCTGGTCGAGTTACGGAAATCGCGCGCCCTTCTGGATTCTGCGTTTCGACAAAATGAAAAGCTGACCGCCTCGTTGGCCGAATCCAAACATCATATTGAGGCCCTTAAACAAGAGGTTGAAAAGCTAACGGCGCCGCCGGCAACCTATGCGATTTACTCTGGAGCGGAAAGCGATGGCACCGTCTCGGTTTATGTCTCCGGTCGAAAAATGAAAGTGAACCTTCACCCCGATATCGCGATTCGTGATCTTAAGCGGGGACAACAAGTCATTCTCAATGAGGCGTTAAATGCGATTGAGGCCCGCGGGTTTGATATCCAGGGAGAAGTCGTACGTCTGAAGGATCTTTTAGGCGATGACCGGGCCATTGTCACGTTGCGCGCCGATGAAGATCGCGTTGTGGAATTGTGTGAACCGCTGCTCGACCAACACCTTTCGATTGGGGACAATCTGCTTTATGACGTGCGTTCCGGGTTTGTCCTGGAAAAACTTCCAAAATCGGAGGTCGGAGATGTCGTTCTGGAAGAAATCCCCGACGTAACCTATGAGAGTATCGGCGGACTGGCGACCCAGATTGAACAGGTTCGGGACGCCGTAGAGCTTCCTTTTCTCTATCCAGACCTTTATGCAGACCACAAACTGCGCGCGCCGAAAGGGGTGTTGCTGTATGGCCCTCCCGGTTGCGGGAAAACCTTAATTGCCAAGGCCGTTGCCGCCTCGATTGGGGCGAAGCTGAAAGGGCGGTCGGGTAAAGAGGTTCGTAACTTCTTCCTCCATGTAAAAGGGCCGGAACTCCTAAACAAGTATGTGGGGGAGAGTGAACGGCAGATCCGTGAGATCTTCAAAAAAGCCCAGGAACGGGCCGACGAGGGGAACCCCGTCATTATCTTCTTTGACGAAATGGATGCCCTTTTTAGAACGCGGGGCTCCGGCGTCTCCTCCGATATGGAGTCGACCATTGTTCCGCAGTTTCTTTCCGAGATCGATGGACTGGAGCGATTGCGCAATGTCATCGTGATTGGCGCCAGCAATCGTCAGGACCTTTTGGATCCCGCCGTGATGCGGCCGGGCCGACTGGACGTAAAAATTAAAATTGAACGGCCCAACGAGGAAGGGGCGCGCGATATTTTCACAAAGTACCTGACCCCCGATCTTCCCTTTCATTCGGACGAAATAGAACGTGTCCAAGGGTCTCCGGAAAAAGTGGTGGATCGAATCATTCAGCGTTCGGTCGAGGAAATGTATAACTTGGAGGAGAAGAATAAATTCCTGGAGGTGACCTACGCGAACGGGGAGCGGGAAACCTTCTACTTTAAAGATTTCGCGTCCGGGGCAATGATTGAAGGGATTGTCGGGAGGGCAAAAAAACGGGCCATTAAACGGGCCATTGAAACCCGTATAAAAGGACTCAAAGAAGAAGATTTTATTCAGGCGATTCGGGATGAATTTAGAGAAAATGAAGACCTTCCGAATACAACCAACCCGGACGATTGGGCAAAGATTTCCGGGCGGAAAGGGGAGAAGATCGTTCACATCCGTACCATTGCGGGGGAGAAGGGGGCCGAATCGAAATCCATTGAAACGATCACAACAGGGCATTATCTATAGCGAATGAAACCCATCTCATTGCCTTCGCCCTTATCCTGCTGCCGGAAAACCTTCCCCTTCGAATTGTCTCATTCTTTTACGGGCAACCCGTACGTGTTTATAGGGCACGTGCCCCCTTCCTTTTCCTCTCTTCGCACAATAAGGAAACAAGGCGTATGAAGAAGATTATTGGAACCGAGACCGAGTTTGGGATCGCGTTAAGAGGCGGGGATCGATCCGACGCCGTTTCCAACTCGATGTTTCTAATCAATAGCTATCCCTATTCTCCTCCTTCGTCTCCCCTTTGGGATTACGAAAACGAAAATCCGTTGCTGGACGCGCGTGGGTTTGAGGCCGATGGCGAACGCGAACGGCCGGGAACGGACTATAATCGGATATTGAATAAATTGCTTCTGAATGGGGGACGTCTCTACGTCGATGGCGCCCACCCGGAATATTCCACGCCGGAGTGCAGCAATCCCAAAGAGCTGGTCTTATATGAAAAGGCCGGGGAGCGGATCTTGGAGCTCTGTGTCGAGTTTGCCAACCGTCGGAAACAGGACGGGAGCCGGTTTTCTATTTATAAAAATAACACCGATCATAAGGGGAACAGTTACGGATACCATGAGAACTACCTTGTCGATCGATCGACCCCCTTTGAAACCCTTGTGACCCAACTCATTCCTTTTTTTGTGACCCGTCAGATTTTCGCGGGATCCGGAAAGGCCGGTTCCGATCTTAAAAACGATTCGACCCCATATCAAATTTCTCAACGGGCCGATTTCTTTGAGGTGCTGGTGGATCTCAACACGATGGTCAAACGCCCGATTATCAATACGCGCGATGAGCCGCACGCCGACCCCACACGCTATCGAAGATTGCATGTGATTGTGGGCGATGCCAATATGTCAGAGATGACGACCTACCTGAAAGTGGGAACGACCGCATTGGTCTTAGAGATGATCGAAGGCGGGGGCGGCGTTGTGGGGATGGACCTCGATGATCCGATTCGAAGCATGAGAGCGATCTCGCGGGACCTCACGCTCAAAGGGAAGGTGGGTCTGAAACGGGGCGTTCAGTGGAGCGCGGTTGAAATTCAAACAGCGTATCTTGACGCCGCCGAACGATATTTTTCCGAAGACACGGATCCAATCACACGGGACATTCTGTCTCGCTGGAGAACGGTGTTGATGAAACTCAACGACGATCCAATGCAGTTGTCCCGAGAGATCGATTGGGTGATTAAAAAGGAATTAATCGATTCGTATCGGGAGCGCAAACGATGCGGCTGGGACGATCAGCGTATTGTAATGATGGATATTCAATATCATGACATCGTACAGGAAAAGGGTCTTTATTATTCATTGGAACGAAGAAATCTTGTGGAACGACTCACCGTTCCGGATCAGATCGCGGGCGCGCAGGCAACCCCTCCGGAAGGAACCCGGGCCTATTTTCGGGGAACATGCCTAAAAAAATTCGTTAAGGATATTTACGCGGCCTCATGGGGGAGTGTTTTATTTGATCGAGGGAGTGACGGCATTAAAAAAGTTCCTCTGATGGATCCGTTTCGAGGAACCCGGGCGCTGGTGGGCCCCATTTTGGAACAGGCGAAAACCGTCGAAGAACTGCTTGCCTTGATCGCGACGTAAGGTTCTTATGGAGGATGGAAGATGGCCAAACAAGATCAGAAAAAAGATAGGAAAAAGGAAATTGACAAAAAGGATGACGAACCCAAGTCCAATCCAGAAGTCGTCGAGAAGGGAAAAAAATTAAAAGAAGATATTGATAAAGTCATGGACGAGATTGATGATGTCCTGGAAGAAAATGCGGAGGAGTTTGTAAAAAATTATGTCCAGAAAGGAGGAGAGTAAAATTTTAAAATTTGATGACGCCGAATCGAGCTTCCACCAGTTACTGAATCGAACCTATCCATCTTTTTTCTCTGCCCCGTTAGAGGAACATCGAAGGGAGCATTTTTTGTTGCCTCATGGGACCACGGTACTGGCCCTTAAATACCGAGACGGGGTGATTGTTGCAGGGGATCGACGGGCGACCGAGGGGTATGCCATCGCGGAACGTCGGATTGAAAAGGTGCACGCGGTTGATGAAACGTCGGTGATTGCCATCGCCGGCGCGGCCGGGCCTTGCATGGAGATGGTTCGCCTCCTTCGGGTGGAATTGGAACATTATGAAAAGCTGGAGGGGTTGAAACTTTCGATGGAAGGGAAGGCCGGCAAGCTTGCCGCAATGATTAAGGGAAATATGCCGATGGCGATGCAGGGGCTGGTCGTGATCCCGATTTTTGCCGGTTACGATATCAAAAAAGGGGCCTGCAGAATCTACAAGTATGATATCGCTGGGGGGCAATACGAAGAGACCGATTATTGTTCCATCGGCTCCGGAGGAAAAGACGCGCGCGGCTCGATGAAGAAGATTTTCAAAAAAGAGCTCTCGCGTGACGAGGCGATTGACGTGGCGATCGAAGCGCTCTATGACGCCGCCGAGGCCGATGTCGCAACCGGAGGGCCCGATCTTATTCGAGGGATTTTTCCCACGGTAAAGGTCATCACGAAAGAAGGGGTTGTCTCCCTTCCGGACGAAACATTAAAAGTAAAACTGAATCAACTGATGGCTCGACAAGGAGGATAGACGAATGCCGCTCCCATATTATGTTTCTCCCGAACAGATGATGCAAGATAAGGCGGAGTATGCCAAGAAGGGGATTGCAAAGGGGAGATCGATTTTGGCTATGGAGTACGATCAAGGGATTCTCCTCCTGGCCGATAACCCCAGCTCACTCAATAAGATATCTGAAATTTATGATCGGATTGCGTTTGCCGGCGCGGGCCGGTACAGTGAGTTTGAAAATTTGCGAAAGGCGGGGATTCGCCATGCCGACATGAAAGGGTATCTTTATAGCCGGGATGATGTTAACCCCAAATCGCTTGTGAATGCCTACTCGCAGGCGTTGGGAACCGTTTTTAGTCAAGAAATAAAACCCCTTGAGGTAGAAATCCTCGTGGTATCTGTGGGCCAGGGAGAAGAAGGCAACGAAATCTATCGGATCTCTTTCGATGGATCGATTTTTGATGAAAAACGATTTACCGCAATCGGAGGAAAATCAGAGGCCCTCCTGACCCGACTTAAAAATCGCTATAACGGTTCGGCTTCCGGTGGAGACACGTCGAGTCCAAAGGCTTCTTTGCGGGAAACAGTGCGCGTTTGTGTGGAGGAGATGGGGGCCGTCAATAACCAGACGTTGCGCCATGAGGGGCTGGAGGTTGCCGTTCTCGATCGGAGTCAAACGGGACGTGCATTCCGGCGATTATCTTCCTCCGAGCTTGCCGAATATTTAAAGTAAGGGGGCGGTCATACCGCCTTTGGATTTCCGATGAAAAACCGTATCTTTGGGCTTGAAAACGAATACGGTCTGATCTTTTCTCCAAAGGGGAAGGTGTATCTCCCGATGGAGAAGATTTTAGGTTACATTTTTGAGGGCCTCATTCCCAATAGCTGGCCATCAAACGCCTTCTTATGCAACGGGGCCCGATTCTATCAGGACACCGGATGCCATCCCGAATACGCCACACCGGAGTGCACAAACATTTTTGATCTGGTTGTGCACGATAAAGCCGGAGAGCGGATTTTAGAATCGTGTTTGCCCACCGCCGAAAAACGTCTTAAAGAGGAAGGCCTTTCCGGCACGATCTCGATTTTTAAGAACAATACCGATTCAATGGGAAACACCTACGGGTGCCATGAAAACTATCTCATCCGGCGTGACATCGATTTCTGGAAGGTGGCCGAACAACTGATTCCATTTTTTGTGTCGCGCCAGATTTACGCGGGGACGGGGAAGGTCCTGAAAGTATCGGGGAAATCGCACTATTTTATCTCCCAACGGGCGCAGCATATTCATGAAAAAACATCGTCGTCCACCACCTCTTCACGAAGCATTATTAACACACGAGACGAACCGCACGCCGACGCGGAAAAGTATCGCCGCCTTCATATCATTGTGGGGGATTCCAATATGTCGGAATATGCCACCTATCTGAAGGTGGGGACAACGGCCATCATTCTTTCGATGATTGAGGCCGGCTTTCATGTTCCCGGAATAAACTTGGAGGATCCGGTCAAGGCCATTCGAGAAATATCAAGAGACCTGACGCTGAAAAAAAAGGTTCGGCTGGAAAACGGAAAGGAGTGGACCGCCATTGAGATTCAGCGGGCCTACCTCACCCGTGCAAGAGATTATCTCTCCATCGAAGAAGAGGATGAGATGACCCATGATATTTTAGAGCACTGGGACTATGTGCTCAATGAGTTGGAAGAAGACCCGGAACGCTTGTATGGCGAAGTCGATTGGATTACAAAACGGGGGATGATTAACGCATATATCAGTAAAAAAGGGTGCGGGTTGGACGACCCTCGCGTCGCGATGATGGACCTGCAGTATCATGACATTCAGCAGGATCGAGGACTCTATTACCTTTTGTGCAAGCGGGATTTGGTTCAGCGAATCGCAACGGAGGAGGAGATTCAACACGCGATGCAAAATCCACCGGAGACAACACGCGCAAAGGTTCGGGGCGATTTTATCCGTTTTGCGAAAGCAAAGAATCGATCCTATACCGTGGATTGGACGTACTTAAAACTCAATGGTTACTGGGAAGAAACGATCCTTTGTATGGACCCCTTTGCCTCTTCAAACCCTCGTCTGAAGGCGCTCATGGCGGCCGCAACCCTCAAATAGCATGAGGAACCTCGTTGTTTTTTTCCTTACTTTTTTTCTTCTGACGCCGGCTTGGGCAGAAGATGTTGCCCAAAATATCTCGATTCGGCAGGGGGATGTTATTGCATTTCAACTCCCTGTTCCGTCGGGAACGCAATCGGTCATCGGACAATTTCAGGGGCAATCGGTTCCATTTTTCAAAATACCGCATACGACACCTGCTGTTTATACGGCCTTGATTGGCGTTGACCTTGCCGAAAAGACAGGGGTATACCCCCTTCATATCACCCTTGAAAATCAAAAACAGTCTGTTCAACAGGACGTGGCCATTCATGTTGTTCCCGCCGATTTTGGAACGCAAACCCTAACCTTGCCAAAAGATAAAGTGGAGTTAAGTCCTGAGACCGAGGTGCGCGTGGAAAAAGAAGCCCAACGCTTTCAGGATGTTTTTGGTAAAAGTGTCAGTGAGAGATTATGGCAAAAACCGTTTCGCGTTCCGGTCGAAGGGGAGTCGGCCAAGACCTTTGGCCAAAAACGGGTGATTAATGGCGAGACGAAGAATCCTCATACCGGAGAGGATATTGCCGCGCCGTTGGGTGCCACTGTTGCCGCGTCCAATGATGGCAAAATCGTTCTAACGGGAGATTTCTTTTTTAATGGACTTTCGGTTGTCATCGATCATGGGTGGGGCCTTTTCACGATGTACTTTCATCTTTCAGAAGTCAAGGTCAAAGAAGGGCAGTCGGTCAAACAGGGCGAAACGATTGGTCGGGTAGGTCAATCGGGACGGGCAACCGGCCCACACCTTCATTGGGGGAGTCGGATATACAAGGCCCGGATTGATCCCTTTGCCCTTGTCCAGGCGGTGAAAGAGGAATAAAAAGAGGGGATGGTGTGCAGATGGCCCCTCTAGTATGACATTTTCTTTGCGAAATATTTTTTGTCATTCCGGCTTAAACATTGCTGGAATGACGATCATCGGAGCAACTGGAGTAAAGTACATAAGCACGCGTCATACCCGGTCTATCTTTTCTTCCTTGATCTTTCCGTCCGGCATCCAAAAGGCCCGGAGATTGGGGTTCTCTTGTGCCAGTGAGACAATAATATAAAGAAGGTCGGAATAAAAGGCCAGGCGAATATCCGTAGCAGAGGGATAGGCCTCGGAATGCGGGTGAGAATGATAAATCCCCATCAGCGTTAATCCCGCCGCTCGGATCGCCTTCATCGCGCGAAACTGCTCGGCAGGATCCATCATGTAACGAACACGGCGATCGGCTGGGATATTCAGATCCGCAATGCGAGGATCGTCTGAGGGAAGATTGCAAATAGGGTAGGCTTGCGTGATCACCCCATCATTTCCGGCCAGAAGACCACAACACTCGTTTGGCGCCTCCCGGGAAGCCTGAGCAATTATGGCGTCGTAAACCGCTTGAGTAATCTTAGACACTTCAATGCCGTCCGGCCAGATTGGGTCTTAATCGCGATAATCCTGTTTTTATCTTCAATAACCTTTCCCGTTAATGCCGTGAGGGCCGGATCGATTTCTATGGAAGACATATCTTTCTTCCTCAGCTTAAATATATTTTCTCCGAGTCGGGCAATATCTTGATCCATTTTATATTCCAACGCATTGATTTTTAATGAAGTTTTTATTGACTCTGCCCACTGGTAAACGACATCTGAAATGGAGAAGAGGACCTTCTTAACCCGCAATGAAACAAGGGAAATATCTACCTTTATCGCTTCTTCATCTTTCATGGATACTGAAAGTTTACGTCTGATAATATATATTATGTAAACTTAACTGTAGAGTTTAATCGGATTTCAAGGAAAGCGAAAAGGTCTTCCCATCCGATATATAGGTCCATTCCGTATCGGATAGTTCTTGGCCAAACCCTTCGCTTAACAGTCCATCGGCGACAAGCGCACTTAATGTAGAAGGATAGCGATTATGTCTTAATCGATAGAGGTCTAAAGAAAACGTAATCCTTTCTTTTCTTGCGACGGAGGATAACTTCTTAAACTCCGTCATGGATAGATTAACTTTTTGTAAAATAGACGGAATGCCATAAAATGAGGGAATAAAAAATGTCATTAATATAACAACGGAAAGAGAAACAAGGGCGCTGTTTAAGAGTGCTGGACTGGAAAGTTTTTCTTTTAATGAGTCAAGTGAGGCCGTTGAAAGAAAACTGCTTTTAGTCTCTGTTTTTTCTTCTTCATCTTTTATCTCTTTCTTTCGCAGCCTTCCATTAGAAAGGAGGATCGTAAGACCTTTATAGACAGGAAAGGATCCCACTCCAGCATGTTTAATAATTCCATCAACGGTCTTTTGACCATCAATCCACTGGAGAAGCCAGGCATGCTCATCAGGTTCAAGGCGAGGGTCTGTAACAGATGTGAGGTGATCGCCATCCTCTGTTTCTGATCCGGGTTCGGTTGGATCTGCCCCTCCAATAATTTCGAAAACCAGGTTCGGAGAAGGGATTTTTTTCAACAGGGCCGGCCATTCATCACTTTGGCGCATCCCTTCCATGAGGAGTCGCTCCACGCTCAATGGAAGATAGTAATTGGGGTTAATGGAAAGCTCTTTTTGTTCGAACCGATAAGAACCGGCCTCCCAAGAAAGCAGGTCAAAAATCGTTTCCTGGGTTAAAACCTGATTCCACTTCTGAACCTCTTCTGTTGTTAGATAAGCCAATTTGGCAAACGTTTCACCCATAGAAACATCTTTTTCTACGACGCGCGAAGCGGCCCGCAGCTGAATAATCGTGATCCGCTCTGACGCGACTAACGCGTTCGTAAAGCGTTCATTTTCATCTCCTTCAACGGCTCGAACAATCTCTCCATCAACAAAAGAAACAAAAATCGCCTTCTCCTCATAAGAAAGGGTTAAAATGCCGGACTTTTTTTGCATGGCAATAAGCTGAAAAATATCCACCACGCTAAAATCTTTTACGGATCCTTCCAATGCCATGATTAACGCCTCATCCTAAAAAAGAGATCCAGTGTGGATACGCCATATAAAAAGAGGATCGCCAATGAGAAGAAGGCCGACTGTCCTACAGAAAGATGCCCATGTGCCGAGGTCAGAAAGTCTCTCCCCATCACCATTGCCGTCACTAAAAAGTAAAATGGCACAAGCAGAAAAAGGGCCAGAACCGGTTTTTGATGGACCAACTGTCCTCCCCCGGGGATCATAAAAAAGGGATACCCCTTTTTCTGAACTGTATCAACTTTCCGTGCCACCGTTGCTTTAAGATCGCTTCCACACTCTTGACAAATCTTACGGTTTGAGAAGGTCTGCTCGCAGTTTTGACAAATCGGCTTAAAACAGGTTGAACAGAAGTCACCTGCGATATGTTTAGAAAGATACCGACAAAGGCCCAAAAGTCCACCCCCAACAAAAAGCGATAGAACAAACACAAGAATCGGCGAAAAACCCCCGGTCCAAATACGCCACAATGCACGCAAATTTTCGGTCTGATCCATCCCTGCCGTTAGAAGCGCATTCCAAACATCCCCGCGCGTAAATCGTCCCTCCACGACCGGATGATTGGGGTATCGTGCCGCCTGTTGCGCATAATATTCCGCACCATCCTGATCGATCTTTTTTGTCGCGGCATATTTCTCTGTCCCTTTTTCAAAGACAAGCATTTCATTATAGACCTGGCTGATATTATAATGCGCCGGCAAATAGTCCGGGCGGATCGCGGTCGCTTTCTCATAATATCCCATCGCATCTTTAAGTTGATCCTGATAGAAGGAGACATTGCCAAGATTATTTAGAATTAAGACGGAGTCGGGCTTTTTTGAAAGGGCATTCTGGTAAAGGGCTTCCGCGCGGGCCAGGTCTTTTTCCTGGGCATAATAAGCGGCCTTCATAAAGGAAGCCTTCCAGTCCGACTCCGAAGGCGAAAAAGAGGGTTCTGACCACAAAAACTCATGCTGCTGATTCTTAACCATTTGATCAAAAAGATAAGACTGTTTCGCGGTGAGGAGCACTAAAAGCGGCTGTAACACCAGCGAGAACACGATGAGCCCAACACCAAATGCAATGGCTACCCCCCTCTCTTGCTGGTTATAAAAAAACCAAAAAAGGAACGGGGCAATCAATAGAAACCATAACCTGGGGAAAATAAAAAAAAGCGCTAACAGAACGAAGGCCATAATTAAACGGGTTGTGCTCTTATAAACGCGGCCCGAAAAACGTTCCTCAACATAATGAACCCACTGCGGGCCATAGAAAACAACGGAATAAACAAGAAAGGTAAGCAGGCTTAACAGAAAGGCCATAAACCCAAAAAGGCCGATCATTCCAATAGCAGAAGAGAAGATCCAGAACTGGCCCAACGAAAGCCGAAGGGCGGTTGTATACTCCCCGACAACGCGGAGAAAATTCGTTTGACCATCGATCGGGTGAATATGCGACAAGAAAAAGTGAGGCAGGGGCGATTCGGGAGAAAACTGAACGGCCTTTTCCGCGTGGGCAATGGCCGCCGGGATCTCTCCTTTTCGTTCGGCCTCCTCGGCCATTCGCATCAGCATGCTGAGGACAACATCCGACTGTTCGATCTTTCTCTCGGAGGCCACTTGGGCCAGTTTGTTCTCCCGGATAATATCCGGAAGGGAAAACCGATCCTCACCCGCCCATGCGGTAGAAAAAAGGAAGAGGACGGCAGTCAGGAGACTGTATGGAAGAAGCCGTTTCGTCATGATCGTATAGCCCGCTTTTCTGTTCCCTGTAGGAGACGACGAATATTATCCCGGTGGCGAAAATAAACCAACGCCGATAATAGCAAAGAGAAGATCATAAAATCGAGTGTGGGTTTGAGCCAAAGGGTCAGGAGAGGAAGGGCTCCAAACGCAGCCAGAGCGCCAACGGAAGAGTACCTCCATCCATAAACCGCGCCCAACCATATCATCAGCGCAAGCAGCGCAATGACAGGGGCAATCCCAAAGAAAACGCCAAGACTCACCGCGACCCCCTTCCCCCCCTTAAATCTTAAAAACACAGGAAAGACATGGCCGAGTATAGCAGAGAAACCGACAAAAAGCACGAGTCTTGGCTCGATTTTTAAAAATTGTGCCATCATCACCGGAAGAAACCCCTTGAGAATGTCGGCAGCCAATGTCAGTGCGGCCTCTTTTTTTCCCGCAACGCGCAAGACATTGGTCGCCCCTACGTTTCCACTCCCCGATTGCCTCGGATCGATCCCGCGAAGCGATTTTGCTACCCAAAGGCCAGCAGGGATGGATCCAAGAAGATAGGCGCCCATGATTAAAATGATACTTAAAATGTCCATCCTTTATTGTTAACAACCCCCGAACCCCCTTTGTTAAGGGGGAATGATGCTCATCGTGCTTTAATCAAGTTGGCCTGCTGTCCAAATCTTAAAAAATATTGCCCCGCTGAAAAGAGAGAAAGAACCACCGAGAGCGATAAGAAGACAAAGCCAACTTCATAAAGATAAAAGGCCGGGTCGGCCTTCAGGATCAAAAAGACAATCGCGGTTGCTTGAAAAACGGTTTTATATTTCCCCAAAAATTCCGCGGAGATCACCATCCCTCGTAACGAAGCCACCATACGAAGACCGGTCACCGCGAATTCACGACTGATAATAATAATCGCGATCCAGCCTGGTACGCGGCCCTCTTCAACAAGAAGAATAAGAACCGAGAGGATCAAAATCTTATCGGCCAGCGGATCTAAAAATTTTCCAAATGCGGTGACCTGGGATCGCTTTCGGGCAAGGTAACCGTCAACCAGATCGGTTAAAGAGGCCACAAGAAAAAGGGCGGACAACACAATCGATCCTTGGAACGCACGGAAATAAGGAATATAGAAAAGGAGGATTAAAAAAGGGACCACCCCGATTCGAAGCAATGTTAAAACATTAGGAAGATTCACGTTCGTTCGTCGCCATCGTTTTCCAGCGTTGATGCATCCAGACCCATTGATCGGGATGCGCACGGATATGTTTTTCAATCCGCTCGGTAAACAGCGCTGTGTTGGTTTCAATATCGCGTGTGCGATCTCCGGTCCGGGAAAGGAGAACCGGTTTCTCAACGATAATACGATGTCGATCGTCTGAAAGACGGGTAATAAATGCCGTCACCGTCTTCGCACCGGATCGCAACGCCAGTTGTGCCGCGCCGGCAGGGGTATGCGCCTTTCTGTTAAAGAAATTCACAAAGACACCATTCACCCGTGTGTCCAAGTCGAGTAAAATCGCCAGCATCTCCCGCTTTCTTAAAACGTCCAGAATCTTGCGAGATGACGAGGGCGATCCGCGACTGATTGTCTTAATGCCGGACCGAACGCGAAGTTCTGTGATCCAGTCATCAATTGGGGAATAGTAAAGGGGGGCCGTGATCGTATGGAGTCGGTACCCTCGTGCCGCCAATGCGGCCCCCAGTAACTCCCAGTTGCCTATGTGACCGGTAATCAATAAAACCCCTTCACCCTGATCCTTCAAATATTCTTCCCCCTCCCATGAAACAAGGGAATCGATTTGGCCGGGCTTGCAATACTGAAACATAAGGATTTCGAGAAGGGATTTGCCCAAATTCCTAAAACTCCTTCGAATGATGCGTCGGGACGCGTTATCCAAAGGATCACGACCAAAGGCGATCTTGAAACTTTCAAAGGAACGATCTCGATACCGTTTTGAAACATAAAAAAAGAGAAGGCCGATGACCCCACCTAAACGTACGCCCAAGCGCCAAGGAAGAAAGCGGGCGATCCCGGAGACCATCTTTAATAAAAGAAAAACGCCAATACGAGAAAGCCGTTTCGATCGTTTCATAAAAGCGGCCCCTTTCCCTGTACCGCAAGCAGCATATCAATCACCTCTCGGACGGCGCCCTCCCCTCCCCGCTTCTGAGTCACCCAATCCACCTCTTTTAAAACCGCATCTACGGCATTGGGAACCGAAATGGCCAATCCCACACGACGAAGAACCGGAAGATCAATCAGGTCATCTCCCATGTAAGCCACCTCTTCATCTTTCAGATTGTGCCGAATCAAGATCTCACAATACAGTTCGATTTTGTTCGAGATACCCAAGAAACATTCCTCAACGCCCAGCTCGGCTGCCCGTTTTGCCGCGGCGGTTGACATCCGACCGGAGATAAATCCCAAACCCAGCTTGGCCTTCTTCCATAAGGAGAGGCCCAGGCCATCATAGATCGAGAACCCCAGCATCTCCTCTCCGCTCTCACTGATCAGAATAGAGCCGTTCGTTAAAATACCATCGATATCCAGCAAAAGGTACTGGATTTTCTTTGCCCTTTCGGAAATAATTTTTAGATTATCCATTGAGAGAGTCAGAAGAGAAACGGGCGCGCGCTTCTAAAATAGGCTCGATCTCGTTGAGTAATTGTGTCAGTTGCGCGAAGTTAATCATGTTGGGGCCGTCGGATGGGGCATGATCGGGGTCCGGATGCACCTCTAGAAAAAGCCCATCACAACCGGTCGCGACGGCCGCTCGCGATAGCGGGGCTACAAATTCGCGTTGCCCGGAAGAGACCCCTCCCCCAGCCCCGCCTCCGGGGAGTTGAACCGAGTGGGTTCCATCAAAAATAACGGGATAGCCAAATTGTCTCATAATGACCAGCGAACGCATATCGCTAACGAGGTTGTTATAACCAAACGTGGTGCCGCGTTCCGTTAAAAAGATCTTTCTATTCCCGGTTGACGCAACCTTCTCAATGGCATGTTTCATATCCCACGGGGCGAGGAATTGACCCTTTTTAACATTGACCGCGACACCGCTCTCCCCGGCCGCTACTAACAGATCGGTCTGACGGCACAAAAAGGCCGGAATCTGGAGCACGTCTAAAACCTGCGCGGCTGCGGGCACTTCCGTTGGCAAATGAATATCGGAAAGGGTTAAAACACCGACCTCTTTTTTGACCTTCTCTAAAATCCGAAGGCCTTCCTCCATCCCGATGCCACGATAGGAGCCGACAGAAGTTCGATTTGCCTTATCGTAAGACGATTTGAAGATATATGAAAACGGACGTTTCGACACGATTTTAGAAATGGTTTCCGCCGCATGAAGGGCCAACGTTTCATTTTCGATGACACAGGGGCCGGCGATAATAAAAAACCGTCCCCCTCCAAATTGCAT
>CAZSME010000011.1:0-15319 GCA_964607665.1 uncultured Nitrospirota bacterium
AAGAAATTAGGCCCGAAGGAGTTTGATCAAAAAGCCATTAGTCATTTTCTGAATAGCGGTCAGAAGGGCATTCTTACTGCCTTTAAGGGAACCCCGGAAATGCGGGGTACAGACCTGCAGCTTTCCTATTGGTTGCGCGGGAATACACCCTTCAAGGCAGAGTACCTTCTGGTAAATAGGACAGATGAAGACCGTATCTTTACAATCTCCTGCTTGGTCGATTACAAACAATATAAATTTTTGTTAAACGATCAGATGGCGATATCTCACTCAGTATTACTCAAGTCCGGAGAACAAAATATCACACGTATCGAGCTGCCTTTGCTTAAAAGGGGTGCCCATGATTTCATACTGCTTGTTACTCATAAGCCTAACCTCCTGGGTCCGGTCGAAGTCCCAGGCTATCAGGTGCAATTTCACAGGGCTAATATCTTTGTCGATGGAATAACATTCCCTAACATAGATCAGCTGTCTTTAGGCATAGAACCCGCCGTTGAAAATAAGCCTTATACGCCCATAGTCAATCTCACAAATGATTATGATCACTTTGTCCCTTTAGTAACAGACCAGGTCGAAATAGACCAAATAAGGACGTACTTTGTTCACATCAATAACCCTGATGATCTTCCCATAAGTTCAGCTCTTGTCGTCTTTTTAAATGGAAAGCAAATCACTATTGATTCTAAAACGGAGCAAGAAGTTCTGTATTGGCGGATTAGAGAGAAACGGCAGGATGTCGTTCCCGTTACGCTGAAAGTGCCAGCTTGTAGAGCAGGATGTGAACTTCTTGTCTTAACTATAGAGAATCCGTACACGAGACTGGAAGCAGAGCGTGGGGTTATGTCGCAACATCCAACCCGGGTCCGACCTGCTAACGAGCTCACTCTTTATTCGGCCCATAGTCAACCCTAAGGAGATTTAACCGATGCGAGCGATATTGGTATTCGTCACGGTTTTTTCGATTTTTCCGGCTTTGTCTGCCCAGGCAGCTGATTTTCGATTAGGACTGGAACACGGAGTATTATTCCCAACGAATTCCTCTCTTTATGATAACAAAGACTCGGTTCATTTTTTGGGATTAAAAGAGAGATGGGTCCGGGCGAATGGGTGGAGTGTTGAGTCTTCGCAACGTCTGATTTCTCCCATAAATAAAGTCCTGGCTTACGCAGTCAGTAGTGGAGCACCCCAGCCACGTGGAGATGGCAGTAATGATCTTTACCATCTTCGCTATATATTTCCGCTGACATTCTCCTTGAGATACGATTTTGAGAGAAGCGTAAACTCCATTTTTCATCCCTACATAACAACTGGGCTTGGGATTTATATTACAGAAAGAGAATTTGAAAGGACAGAGCCTTCAAATGTTATTGAAGAAGTCGACGGCCAGACCCCCATAGGCCCCATATTTACAGCAGGTTTGGAAATCTTTAAAACAAGTATTAAAATGATCGTGGAGCTTAAGTACGAGGTCTTTACGCTGAAAGAAACCTTCACTGGTTCTGGGGATAACGGTACCGGTGGCGGAACGTCACTAAGCATCGGGGCAACATTCTAATATTTACTGAGTCCCATCCATTGCCATTTGAACAACAACCCACTGTTCCCCTTCTTTCATCGTCGGTATCCTCATCCTTCTTTTGCCCTATCAGGCGTTACCTTGCTGACATTTTCTTGCTATTACAGCAACCATAACGAACGATTTACATTGATCCTGCAATTCGTTACGATGACGCGTGATCAACCCTCTCGACACCCCACAACGGTTACGTCTGCTGATTGTCTTTGCGAAGTCGCCTTACGCGCCAAACGTAAAGACACGCCTTGCGTCTGTGCTCTCTAAAGACGAACGCACGCGGCTGCAAAAAGGGCTTATTCGGGATACCCTGTCGCGCATTGCCCCCCTTCCGGTACAACAGGCCCTGGCCTGCACCCCCACGATAGATGACCCGTTTTTTACAGCATGTGAAAAAGAATTTCATGTTCTGCTTATGGAACAGCAGGGAGCGGATTTGGGCGAGCGGATGCAAAACGGGTTTCATTGGGGATTCTCTCTCGGGTATCAAAGCGTGGTTTTAATCGGGTCGGACGCCCCAACCTGTCCGACGTCCTTTATTGCCGAAGCGTTCGATCAACTGGAAACGGTTCCGGTGGTGTTAGGCCCGGCCACCGATGGCGGTTATTATCTTATTGGCGCAAGACCGCCCCTTCCAAATATGTTTGACGGCATGGTGTGGGAATCGAACAGGGTGCTACGAGAAACCATGCGGCGGCTGGATCGGTTTCATCTCTTGCCGTTCTGGTATGATCTGGATCGCCCATCCGATGTGGAGTTTTTAAGAGAACATCTTAAGGTCCTTAAACGCCAGGGAATATCTCTTCCAGAAGAAACCCAAAAGGTGTTAGACTCCATCGCGCATCGAAAAAAATCACGATGAGCCCGGTCGGCCTGCTTCAAGTCGCCACAACATTTTTATAACGGAAATGGATCAAAAAACAAAAGAAGCCCTTATCACAGAGTTTTTTTCCAGCACCGGCGGCTCTTATAATGCGGTCGTGAACGGCTTTACACTGGGGATAGACCATTTATGGAAGAAAAAAATGGTCCACCATCTGGCCGCTTCAAGTGATCGACCGGCCCCAAAGAGGATCTTAGACTTAGCTTGTGGAACCGGCCTTCTGACCTTTGCGATCGCCAAGCGGTTCCCCGACAGTCAGGTGGTCGCCGTCGACATTTCTGCCGGATACCTTGAAGTCGCATGGCGAAAGGCGCACAAGAAAAAGATTCACAATGTTTCGTTTGTGTTAAGCCCCGCAGAAGAGTTCATTCCGAACGATCGTTTTGACGCCGTGACCGCGTCGTATCTTCCGAAATATGCCGACCTTCCCCGCCTGATTCAAAATCTATCCGGCATGGTGAATCCCGGAGGGATGGTGCTGTTTCATGATTTTACCTATCCCAAAAGTCGATTTCTGCAATGGCTTTTTGAAGGATATTTCAAGCTGATTCCCACGATCGGTGGATTGTTGTATCCGGAATGGAAATCGGTGTTGTGTCAGCTCCCCGACGTGATCCGAAAAACCCAATGGGTCACCGAGCTGACCGAGACCTTAAAGAAAGGGCCGTTTGATGCGATTTGCGTCGAATCGCTGACATTGGAAGGATCGGCCCTGGTCAGTGCCCGAAGGAAGTAGGGGCGGCGGCGGGAACTCCTACCCTGGGCGACCCACCGGGTCGCCCCTACCGTTTCAACTTTTCGATAAACTGCTTGCGCAGTTTGGCCATCTTGGGGGCAATCACCGCGCGACAATACCCCTGATCCGGATTATTCTGATAGTACCCCTGATGATACGCTTCCGCAGGATAGAAAACAGAAAGCGGCGCGACTTCCGTAACAATCGGGTTATCCCAGCGACCTGCCGCGTTCGTTTCGGAAATCACCTTGTGGACCATCGTCTTTTGTGCTTCCGTTTGATAAAAAATAGCCGATCGATATTGTGTGCCGACATCGGCCCCTTGACGATTGCGCGTGGTGGGATCATGTACGACAAAAAAGACCTCTAAAATCTCTCTAAAAGAGATCTGAGACGGATCAAATAGCACCTCAACCACCTCGGCATGTCCCGTTGTTCCGGTACAGACTTGGGCGTAAGTCGGAGAAGGGATCGTGCCGCCTGCATAACCGGAGATCACTTTTTCGACGCCGTTGAGTTGGGTAAAAACCGCTTCCAAACACCAGAAGCAGCCGCCACCTAATGTTACCGTCTCCATAAGATCATCCCGACTGCCAGCAGCACGGTGAGAAGACTGACCGATTTCAAAATCAATTCGTCCTGTTTATAGCGTGTTGGATCGGTCACGCCCGATTTTTTGATCTCTTTGTATCGGCGGGAGGTATGAATTTCAATCAGGCTGACCCCTCCCATCGCCCCGGAGAAAAAAAGCGCCGGTAGGGAGAGTCTATTGGTCTGCATGACATAGCCGGCCCAGACCGGCAGCACACCCCATGAAAAGGCAAACCAACCGTTCGTATGAAAACGGCCATGAAACCATTCCAGATTGTAGGCAAACAAGAAAAACCCTTCGAGCAGCGCGATAACACAAAGTCCGGGCACCACGGTAACGATGTAGTAACCGCCGATCCCATACGCAATAACGATCGCGACAAGGGCGAGTATCCAAAGCGCCTTTTGTGAAAAATGGGTTCCCCACGGTTTAGTTCCCCCGTTTGCGCCGATTGCGTCTAACGCGTGGGCCGCGATCCCCAGTCCCAGAAAGTAGATCACCGCCATTGCGACCACCCGATCCCAATAAACTGTTGGTGCTAGCATCGCGCCGATAACGGTGTAGGAGAGAACCATGCCGGTATAGGGGAGAAAGAGAAGGCCGATGGCGATGCGAAATCGGAGCGGGCCGAATTGAGGTACAAACCATTCGGAGCGCCGGTCTATTACGGGGGCAGGCTGATTTAAATCAACAGGTGCTTGCATGTTATTAACTGTTCCATTACAGAAGCATCTTCAAAAACCACTGGATTCCGGCTTAAACATTGCCGGAATGACGGCCTTGTGTTGTTTTAATTATGGGGCCTTTTATGTTTGTTTCTTCCAGCGGCCCAACGAGGCCGCTTCGCTCGCGGGGGCGCGTCGCCCCTCGCAGGCGGCCGTGCCGCCCCCCTCACCCTTCCCCTCTCCCACAAAGGGGAGAGGGATTAAAGAAAGGGGGCACAGACATGGCCAACTGTTTTTTCAGCGGCCCAACGAGGCCGCTTCATTCGCGGGGGCTCGCAGCCCCCTAGTCGGAGGCAGCGGAGTAACGTAAGATGAGTCCGCCTTTGCCCACAACCCAGCCTTTATCAGGAGATTTGAAGAAGACGCTATTGAGTCGTTGTGCCACGCCGCTGTAAATCGCCTTCCATGTTTTGCCTCCATCATTTGTGCGAATAACGGTTCCCAAATCGCCTACGGCGTAGCCGATCTGTCCCAATATAGCGATATCCCAGAGTGCCATCGTCGTCCCGCTTTTTTGGGGAGTCCATTTTTTTCCCCCATCGCGGGTGGTCAGCAGTGTTCCCCCTCCTCCCACAATAAAGCCGGTCTGCCCCTTAAAAACAATCCGGTTTAATGTCGCGGTGGTCGTCAAATAAAATGTCTCCCATGTCTCGCCGCCATTTTTCGTGTAAAGCAACGTCCCCAGGTCTCCGGTAATCCATCCCTGTTTTTCGTTGAGGAATGTAACGTCGGTTAAGTGGGCCAGGGTATTACTCAGTTGAAGCCGCCACTTTTCTCCGCCATTGGTTGTCTTAAAGATTATTCCCGATGCCCCAACCACAAAGCCGGTTTTGGGATTAATAAAATAAACACCGTGCAGGGGGGCCTCAACCAATTTTGGCTGCCGTTCCCATCTCTTCCCCCCATCTTGTGTATGAAGAAGCAGGCCTGCATCCCCCACGGCCCATCCCTCTTTTGATGAAACAAGGTGCGCAGAAACGATATCCTCCGCAATCGTACTATCTTGTTGTTGCCAGTCCTCTCCGCCATTATCGGTATGGAAAACGGTTCCGGCCTCTCCAAAGATGACCCCGGATTCTCCGGAAAGTTGTATCCGAAAGAGCCGATCTGAAAAGCCATAATTCTGTGTCTCCCAGCTGTTTCCTCCATCGTGGGTATGCACGATCAAACCGTCCCACCCCACGGCCCATCCCAACGCCGAATCGGCAAAGGAAACCGCTTCCAGTGTCTTTTCATTGGGCAGCTCTTTTTTTATCCAACGCTCTCCGCCATCCTCGGTCTTTAAGACGGTTCCCGATCCGCCCGTGATCCATCCCAACTGGGACGATTGAAAGGCAACGGAAAGGAGCAGGCGATCGGTTCCACTCTCTTGCGCTTCCCATCGGGCTCCTCCGTTAGTCGTATGCAGAATGGTCCCGCCGCGGCCAACGGCCCAGCCTTCGTTCTCGTTAATAAACGTCACATCTTCCAGCGCCTCGCCTGTTCCACTCGTCTGCGTCGTCCAGTTGCGACCGCCATCCGATGTGTGCAAGATGACGCCGTTCCATCCCACGACCCATCCGGTCTTCGCGTCAACAAAGGAAAGCCCCAAAAGGGGGGAGGCCGCTTCGTCCCGGCGTAACGTTGTCCATGTCTTACCGCCATCTTTTGTATGGAGAATCGATCCCTCCGCGCCGACCACAAAGCCGATTTGATCCGTCACAAAATCAAGATCCCACAACCAGACCCGTATCGGACGGGCCTTTTCGACCCAGTGCTTACCGGCATCGGCCGTCGCGAAGATCTTTCCGGTCCAGCTGATTGCAAACCCGCGGAGGGGATGCGGGAAGTCGATGGCCATAAACTGTTCTTCGACATTTTTGTACTGGACCTCCCAATGCGCGCCGCCGTCTTTTGTGTGCATCAGGGTTCCTGCTGTTCCGCCGGCCCAGCCTTCGGTCGGTGAGATAAAATGCACGCCCCAGAGGCCGTTGCTATTCACCTCCCCATGTTCGACCAAGAAAAAGGGATAGCCCGTTTGGGCAGTCGTCACGAACAACAAAAGTGCAAGGACAAGTGGGGGAATTATTCTTTTCAGATGTAGGAATGGCATTAGGGTGTTATTTTTACATTATCGGGGCGGAGAAATGCAAAAGTCGTTTATTATTTTGTATTCGCCAGCGGAAGCGCTTCAATGAATTGGGCAATCGCTTTGAAGTAGCCCGCTCCTCCCACCTCGTAGGTGTCGTTATGGCCGGCATTTTGGATCGTGTAAAACTGTTTTGGCGCAACCGCCGCAGAAAATAACCCCTGCCCATGCGCATACGGAACGGTTTCATCCCGGTCGCCATGCAGAAGAAGGAGGGGCACGCGCACCTTTCCGATCTTGGCGATATTGTCATAACGCGTCGTAATGAGGCCGCTCACCGGCAGCCAACCATAATGCACCTTTGCCATCTCCCGAATCGACAGAAAGGGGGCCTCCAGGATCAGCGCGTGGGCGGGACGCGTAAGGGCCGTTTCAACGGCCACTGCTGCCCCCAACGACTGGCCATAGACAATAATCGTACCCCTGTTCGGCTTCGTGGCAAGGTAATCGTATGCCGCCTGGGCATCCCGATAGGTCCCCTCTTCCGAGACCGATCCTTCGCTTCGGCCATACTCTCGATAGTCGATCATCAGGATATGGACGGGAAATTGGGCATGAAATTTCTGGAGCTGATCCACCCGATTGCTTAAGTTTCCTCCGTTCCCATGGAGCCAAAGAAGGGTTGCATGCGCATTCGGATGCGGGACAAACCAGGCGTTAATTCGAACGTTGTCTGCTGTTGTCAGATACAGGTCTTCAAAGGGGAGGCCGATATCTTTAGGGGTCGTTGTAATCTGGTGATCCGGAAAAAAGATGAACCCTTTATCCACATTACAGCCTGAAAGGATCAGTAACAGCACGAAGAGAAGGCCGATCCTGCTAAACGTTTGCACAGGGAAAAACATCTGGGGACTCCCCGTTCAATATTTTCGGGCAAGAAACCGTCAGAAGGACAGCTTGCCTTCTTTTGAGGCAATAACGTCTGAAATCCCTAAGCGACGTCGGATATCCTCCATCGCAGAGGCAAAGTCGGTAAAGACCGCCTTATTCATCCACACGTCGGCTGTGTTTTTGGGGTCGGGATTGGCATCCGCGACGATATACCCCCCCTCCACCTTTTCGAGCAACGTTTTCGTATTCATAGGCCAACTTTATAACATCATGAGAAGGGTCGTCAAATCGTATTTACGTTATAGAATATGCCGTCATCGTGACCGGTTTTCTTCGGCCAACGCGTTGAGAAGCGGTTCATTCGCTTTTGGAAACGGATAGGAGAACAGTTCCTGCGGAAGAACCCATTTGATCTCTTGTGTGGAAGTCGGTGTGCCATCAAGGAGCGTACAACGATAGGCATGGAGTGTTATGGTTCGATCGGGGTAATTATAGGTGATCTTTTGGTAGAACTGTTTGATCATGACCGAAACGTTCAGTTCCTCCCGAACTTCTCGGATAAGACATTGCTCCACTGTCTCATTGGGAAGTCGTTTCCCCCCCGGAAACTCCCAGAGTCCCGGCAGAGGAACATCTCCCCTCCTTCGAGTAATGAGATAACGCCCCTCCCGTTTAATAATGGCAATGGCCACATCCATAACAATCGCCTCTCCCCCCATCAGATACAATACTCAAACACCCGCTTCCCCCGCACAAAATCTTTTAATGGATTGACTACACGGTTCATCAATCCTACACTGCCAATAGACCCCTCCGAAAGGGACACGGAAGATAAAGGTCCGGGACGTTGATGTCGTATCTTGTTTTGATCACTGTTTTTCTTGTCACGGTGTTAGGCTTGATCTCGCTGTTTGACGAAGCACGCGCGCAACTCTTGGAAGCGAAACGGCGGGCCGAGGAGGCGCAGAAGCAAAAACGGGCCGAGCAGGCAATCAAGATGAAAGGGCATCTCCATCAAATGGACCCTGAAACGTTTCAGAAATGGGTGGCCGATATTTACACCGATCTGGGTCACCGGACAAAAATATTCACGCGTGGTGACGAGAGAACCTTGTTGCTTGCAAAGGAGGGGGTCTACACCCTGGTCGGATTGACGAACCATGCCTGGCCGATCAGTCAGCAGACCCTTGAAAAGCTGGCTTATAAAAAAAGGCAAATGGAGGCCGATCAATTGGTCGTGCTCTCGACCAGCGGCTTTAATCTAAACGCATGGGAATGGACCGCCATGCAACCGGACATCAAGCTCATCAGCGAAGCGGGGCTTTTCGATCTCTACGAGGAGACCGCCTTCCTAAAAAAGGCCGGTCTTCTGCAAAAGCACGAACCGTCCCCCGCCCAAACCACTACATAGCGCTTGATCCTCCCTTCTGGGCCATCGATTCATTACGACCGGTTGATTTGACAAAAGAAGAACCGGTTATGTAGAGTCGGGGCAGTCTGCGTTCCATTAAAAATGCAAGTAGAATGCGGAAAACAGCGTCAGCATTATGCAGAACCAATTTGATATTATCGTCGTGGGCGCGGGCCACGCGGGATCGGAGGCAGCACTCGCCGCATCCCGTATGGGGGCCGCAACCCTTCTCCTAACCCTTAAACTCCAAAACATCGGTCAGATGTCGTGTAACCCGGCCATTGGCGGAATCGCAAAGGGGCACCTCGTGCGTGAAATCGATGCCCTGGGCGGGGAGATGGCCAGGGCGATCGATCAAGCGGGAATCCAATTTCGAATCTTAAATCAACGGAAAGGGCCCGCGGTTCGAGCGCCACGGGCACAGGCCGATCGCAATATTTATCATCAGGTCATGACCCAAACCCTCTTGAATCAGCCCCGCCTCACGGTGCTTGAAGGAGAGGTTACCGAACTCCTCGTTGAAAAAAACCAAGTCACCGGTGTGCGGCTTGCCGGGGGGGAATCGTTCTTCTCTCACGCGGTGATTATGACCACCGGAACATTTCTGCAGGGTGTTATTCATATTGGCTCGAAGCAGTTTTCAGCGGGCCGAATCGGCGAAGCCCCGTCGGAGAAGGCCTCTGAGTCACTCAAACGGTTGGGATTCACACTGGGCCGATTAAAAACCGGCACACCGCCTCGGTTGGACGCGCACTCCATCAACTTTTCATCGCTTCCCGCGCAGTATGGCGACCCGGATCCGACTCCGTTCTCCTATTCCACAAAACGGCTTGACGTCGATCAGCTCCCCTGCCACCTCACCTATACAAATGAAAAGACGCACGAGGTCATACGGTCGCGCCTCTCGGAATCCCCGCTCTACTCCGGCGTGATCAAAGGGGTCGGCCCCCGCTATTGCCCCTCCATTGAGGACAAGGTGGTGAAGTTTAGCGATCACCCGCGTCATCAGGTCTTTTTGGAGCCGGAGGGGAGAAACAGCTCGGTAATCTACCCGAACGGGATTTCGACCTCGTTGCCCGAAGCGGTCCAACTGGCCTTTGTTCAAACCATCCCCGGGCTGGAACAGGTCAAAATGGTTCGGCCCGGCTACGCGATTGAATATGATTATGTTCCACCGCATCAACTTTACCCGACACTGGAGACCCGGCAGATCGCGGGGCTTTACCACGCGGGGCAGATCAACGGCACGTCGGGCTATGAAGAGGCCGCGGCACAAGGGATCATGGCCGGGATCAACGCGGTATTAAAACAGCGCGGCGCACCCCCGTTCCTGCTGGATCGGTCCGAGGCCTACATCGGCGTGCTGATTGATGATCTGGTCACACTCGGCACCGAAGAGCCGTACCGAATGTTTACCTCCCGCGCGGAATACCGGCTGCTGCTTCGGTGCGATAATGCCGACCTCCGGCTCACCGAAAAAGGGTACCGGCTCGGGCTGATCTCGGAGCAGCAATATCAGACCTGTTTGGCAAAACAGGAGAAGATTGCAAGAACAAAACAGTACCTTCAAACGACGCCACTGAAAACCAATGTGGCCGCGTTCAAACAGCTTGTGGACGACGGGGCGTCGGGACTGCTCCCTTCCACGACGCTCGCGCAGGCCTTAAAACGGCCGGAGATCGACCTTGAAAAACTCGCGCGGCTCTTTGCCTTAAGCGATTTCGAAGAGATTTCAGAAGAGATCGAGGTGCAAATAAAATATGAGGGGTACATCGAACGAGAACAGGCGCATGTCAAACGATTCAAACAGATGGAAGAAAAGAAGATCGATCCTTCGTTTGACTATGACCATGTTCCGTCGCTTTCTCGTGAGGTGCGGCAAAAGCTCAAACATTTTCGACCGGTTTCATTGGGTCAGGCCTCTCGGATATCGGGGATCACCCCCGCGGCGATCTCCGTTTTAATGATCGCGCTTTCCCGGAGAACGGCACACTAAGGTTCCAATCATGTAACCATGGGACGCATCATTGCCATTGCCAATCAAAAAGGGGGAGTCGGAAAGACCACCACCGCGATCAATCTGGCGGCATCCCTTGCCCAGGCCGAAAAGAAAACCCTGCTGATCGATCTTGATCCGCAAGGCAACGCAACCGGCGGGCTGGGCATTGATCAGGAAACCACGGCGGGCTCGGTCTACCCCCTTTTAACGGGGAATAAAACATGGTCCGATGTGGCTATAAAAACGGTTGTCCCCGGGCTGGATCTGATTCCATCGACCATCGACCTGGTGGGAGCGGAGCTGGGGCTCGTCTCGATTCCGGGGCGCGAAACGGTTTTAAAGTCAGCACTCAAGGAAACGACCGATACCTACGCCTATGTCTTAATCGACTGCCCGCCATCGTTAGGACTGTTGACCTTAAACGGGTTGAGCGCGGCCGATACGCTGCTGATTCCGATGCAGTCGGAATATTACGCGATGCAAGGGGTAAGACAACTGATCGCAACCTTTGGCCGGATTCGTCAGCAGTTAAACCCCACATTGCGAATTGAGGGGATTTTGCTTACCATGGTTGATACACGTAGCACGCTAAACAATCAGGTGGTGGAAGAGATCCGTTCCCGTTTTGGAAAATTTGCGTTCAAAACAACGATACCGCGAAATGTGACATTGGCGGAGGCACCGAGTCATGGCAAGCCGGCGATTCTTTACAGCCCCACATCAAAAGGGGCCATCGCCTACACGGCCCTGGCACAGGAGGTGATTCAACATGGAGAAACGTAAGGCACTGGGACAGGCTATGGGCGGCACGGGATGGGAAGGATTCGGCCTTTCCGCGTTGGTCCCCACCGCTCCCCCCGCGCCCCTTGTTGTCCCCACAGACGCGGCCGCATCCTCCGGAGTACCGATTGAGATTAGAACCGATCAGATTATTCCAAATCGGTATCAGCCCCGAGAGACGTTTGACAAAGAGCGTTTAGAGGCCCTTGCGGCCTCATTGAAGCAATACGGCTTCATTCAGCCGGTTGCCGTTCGAGCACTTCCGGATGGCCGATTTGAGTTGATCGCCGGGGAACGCCGAATGCGTGCCGCCGCCCTCGCCGGATTTTCAACCGTTCCCGCGACGATCAAAACGGTGGATGATCGGGCGATGATGGAATATGCCCTCTTGGAAAACGTGCAACGGGAGGAACTCAACCCCATCGAGAAAGCCCGCGCCTTCTCACGACTCCTCACCGAGTTTTCACTCACCCAGGAAGAGATTGCGGATCGCGTTGGCATCGATCGCTCTTCGGTGGCCAACACCCTTCGTCTGCTGTTACTCCCCGAACCGATAGGAAAAGATATCGCGGCCGGGAAAATCAGTATGGGTCATGCCAAGGCCCTGCTCGCGTTACCGACAAAGGGGTTGCAATTAAAGTTCGCCGAGGATATAAAGACCGGGGGGCTTTCGGTTCGGCAGGTCGAGGCGCGGGTAAAAGCGCTGACCCAACAGACAAAGGGGGGGGCGGAACGCGTTTTGCCCACCCCGGGTCGTTCCCCAGAGATGCAGGATCTGGAAGGCCGACTTCAGCGTGCGTTGGGGACAAAGGTGCGTATCGCCCCTTCCGGAAAAGGGAAGGGGGGAGAGACAAAAGGAGAGATTCGGATTGAGTACTACTCTCTTTCCGATCTTGACCGGATCTTGGAGAAGATGATGTAGGGGAAGGGCGCCCATCTAAACGGCACAGGCCGCCTTTAATGTCATTTCGAACGGAGCGAGAAATCTTTTTAAAACAAAACCCGAGATATCTCCCTTCGGTCGATATGACAACGTGGGGTTGCACGGTCGGGTTTTAGAGGTGCCCATACCAAGGAGGTTGACCATGTTTAAGAAAAAAGAAGATGTCATTCTGCCGAAAGAAGAGGTTATTAGTTTCATGGGCAAGGGAGTCCAGTTCAAAGGGGTTGTGACATACGAAGGCACCATTCGCGTGGATAGCGAGATTGAGGGAGAGATTATTACGGAAGGGACGTTAATTGTGGGGGAGTCCGGTATCCTTGAGGCGGAGATTCGCGTGGGAACGATCATCATTGGCGGACGCGTCAACGGGAATATCCAGGCCAGCCAAAAAATACAACTCCTGCCCCGGTCTGTCGTGACCGGACGGCTGATCGCCCCGTCCATTGTCATGGAAGACGGCGCCATCTTTAACGGAATATGTGAGATGAAACGTTCCCTCGATCCGGCACTGCAGCCGGAACCGTCCGAAAAACATGTGCTGACCGCCTGACGGCAGAGTAACGCTAGACAATTCAAAACCATGGCCGCCATCGAATCAAAGAACAAAACGGTTGTTGTCGGCATGAGTGGCGGGGTCGACTCCGCGGTGGCCGCCGCGCTCCTTGCTGATGCCGGGTACAACGTCATCGGTGTCACGTTGGTCCTCTGGAAAGAGGAAGGCGAAGAGGAAAAGCGTTGGCAGGACCGTTCCTGCTGCAAGGTCGGTTTGGCCCGTCATGTCGCAAAACAGTTGGGCATTCCGCATCATACCCTCGACGCACAAAGACGGTTTCAGACGGAGGTCATTGATGATTTTTGTGATACCTATCTTTTAGGCCAAACCCCCAACCCGTGTGTCCGCTGTAACGAACGGATTAAATTTAAGGAGCTGCTGGATATCGCGCGCGAATGGGGGGCCGATGCCCTCGCAACCGGCCACTACGCCCGGATCAAGAAGGGTCAAAACGGGTACACGTTGTGCACCGCGATCGACTCCAAAAAAGATCAGACCTATTTTCTGTATCGCCTAACCCAGGAACAGCTGGCCATGACCCTTTTTCCACTGGGCGAGATGACCAAGGAAGCGGTATATCAGAAGGCCGCATCCCTGGGGCTTCCTTATGAGGAGATTCTAGAGAGTCAGGAGGTCTGTTTTGTAAACCAAAAAGAGTACCCCGCATTTTTGGCGCAATACCGGCCCGAAACGGTTGCCCCGGGAACGATTGTGACCGCATCGGGAGCGGTTGTGGGACAGCACGCGGGGGTCGCCTTTCACACGGTGGGTCAACGTCGGGGATTAGGGGTCGCCACGGGGGAACGGGTTTATGTCACACGATTAGACGCGGAAAAAAGAGAAGTCACGATCGGCAGCGAGGCCGCTTTATTGAAAACGCGATTAACGGCAAATCAAATGGTCTGGGGTGGGGAGGCACGAAAAGAGGGCGGAGAGGAACGGCTGGAGGCCAAGATCCGTTATCGTTCGTCTCGAAAGGGGGCAACACTAATAGCCTGTAATAACGATACGATGGAGTTGCTCTTCGACGAGCCCGAACGCGGGATTACACCCGGGCAATCGGTTGTGCTCTATCGAGGCGACGCGGTGTTGGGCGGGGGGATTATCCAATCATGAAGGCGATGGTGTTAGAAAAGATCGGCGGTCCCTTGCGCGAACAAGAGGTGCCCATGCCGGTGCCCTCTAAAAATCAGGTTTTGATTAAGGTTCGCGCCTGCGGTGTATGCCGCACCGATCGGCACATTTACGATGGCGACATTGCGCATCCCAAATTGCCGCTGATCCTGGGACACCAGATTGTGGGTGAGGCCGTTGGGATGGGCCGGGGGGTGCATGGCATCGCGCCGGGTCAGATCATTAGTGTCCCCTGGCTGGGGCAGACGTGCGGCACCTGCGCCTATTGTGATGAAGGAAGGGAAAATCTCTGTGACCATGCGACCTTTACCGGATATCAAATTGATGGCGGCTATGCCGAGTATACCGTGGCCGATTATCGGTACTGTCTCCCCCTTCCGGAAAACATCTCCTACCTGGAAGCGGCGCCGCTTTCGTGCGCCGGTCTTGTGGGATACCGCGCCCTTCGAATGACCTGGGAGGGCGATTTTGGAAAAACAACCGCGGTCTCCCGAATTGGTTTTTACGGGTTTGGCGCGTCGGCCCATATTTTAACCCAGATTGCCTGTTATCAGGGGAAAGAGGTCTATGCCTTTACGAGGCCGGGGGATTGGGAAGGACAGGCGTTTGCCCGGGAGGTGGGCGCGGTCTGGGCCGGTGACGCTGGAAGTCCGCCAGACATACCGCTCGACGCGGCAATTATTTTTGCCCCTGTGGGCGACTTGATTCCCGCCGCGTTGCGCGCCGTAAAAAAAGGGGGCGTGGTGATCTGCGCCGGTATCCACATGAGCAACATCCCCTCGTTCCCTTACGACTTGCTCTGGGGGGAACGATCGATTCGGTCGGTTTCCAATTTAACACGTCAGGACGGTATCCAGTTTTTTGCATTGACCCGGAAGCTCCCGCTTAAAGTCCGCGTGGAGACGTTCAAACTCACCGAGGCAACGGAGGCATTGGACCTTGTGAAGGCCGGTCGCGTGAAGGGCGCGGCCGTTTTAGCCGTCGGCTCATAATCGTGGCGTCGAAAAATCGTTGTCCGAGGCCGGTTAGGG
>CAZSME010000012.1:0-1435 GCA_964607665.1 uncultured Nitrospirota bacterium
AGATATTTAAAGTCATCATCTTGAAACCGAATGCCGGCGCCAACGAAAAAGGTATCGAGGGCTTTATTCAGAAGCTGATCATAGCCCGCGGCCAAATGAATATACCGGAGAATATCGTATTCGGCAGATACTTTAAGATGCGGCTCGGTCAAAATGGGGTCATCGCTGTTGAAGTCCCATGCATCCAGGCGGACTCGGACCTGATCATCCTTAAAATAAAGATCGCTACCCAGTCCAAACTCACTTTCAACAAGACCTATTCGAAACCCAACGTTTGGAAGCCGTTTGCCAAACTCGGCGGAAAACTTCAGTTTCCGTTGAATCTCCAACTCCGTCAGGGTACTGGGCACGCCATTGACCGTGGTCAGACGTTCGGTCTTCTCGATCTTTCCACGGGGATCATCCACCAACTCGACCAGATAATATTTGTCCTGCCGAGGCGAGAGTTTCACCGAAAAATATCCCTTGTTCTCCGAGTCGGCCAGTTGATATTCATTTCGAAAACCCACCTCGGTCTTAAAACGTTGAATCCGGCCCAGGGTGTCCGAAACCCCCTCCAATGCGGCGTTCAGATTTTCGTACGCCTTATCTTCCGTGAAGAGCTTTCCAATGGTCCCCTGCCCCTGTTCGACCCGGTCTGTAATCGTCTGAACGTTTTTAAGGGATCCCTCTAACTCGTCCAGCGTGCCGTAAAACTTATCGTACGCCGCCTGATCATACACCAGCTTTCCAATGGTTCCCTGTCCACTTTCTATCTTTTGGCTAATCCGTGTCAGGCTCTTAACCAGCCCGTCTCCTTCTTCTTTGAGCAGCTTTGAAAATCCCTCCAGATTTTGAATCGATCGTCCCATCGACCCTTGATTGGCCCGGACAAACTCATCAATCCCGCGTGTCAGCGACCGGACATGGGCCAGGATATCCTTCATCGCCTGCTCCCCTTCTTCGGTTCCAAAGGCGCCACGCAGCGACGCGGTCACCGCTTTGACATCTTCGGTGATTTTGACAAATCGTGTAACCAAGTCCGAGACTTGCCCCATCAGTTGATCTACATCGGCCTTTTGCACAGAGACGGTGAGCATCTCCCCATCCTTTAGCCGCTCGCCCTTTGTCCCGGGCACGATTTCCACAAAACGGTCTCCCAGAAGGCCGCTGGCCCGAATGGAGGCGGTCCCACCTGCTTTAATAGCAATGTCCGGCTGAATCAGCAGGGTGACTTTTGCCCCTTCGTCCACCAGTGCGATCCCCTCCACCTCCCCAATCTCCACACCGGAAATCTGTACTGGCGCGCGGGTGTCCAGACCGGAAACCGTTGGGAAGACCGCGTATAAGCGATACCCTTTTTCGCCAAACGTGAGGCCGCCCACTTTGAATGTCATGTAAGATAGGACGACCGTGCCCAGCAGGACCATTATCCCCACTTTGGCTTCCGTTGAGA
>CAZSME010000012.1:1535-4201 GCA_964607665.1 uncultured Nitrospirota bacterium
AATGGGGCCTTCGGAACGCCCGTGAATAAACTGTTGAATCACCGGGTTTTCACTGTTGTAAATCTCTTTGGGCGTCCCCACTTCCAAAATCTCCCCCTGATAAAGCATCGCAATGCGATTGGCAATTTTATACGCGCTTTTCATATCGTGTGTAATGGTTAGCGACGTTACCGAGAGGGTCCGGTTCATCTTGGAAATCAGATTGTCAATGACATCGGACATAATCGGGTCGAGCCCGGTTGTCGGCTCGTCGTACAAAATAATTTTCGGATTCATCGTAATCGCGCGTGCCAGTCCAACCCGTTTTTTCATTCCTCCGGATAAGTCTGCCGGCATCTTTTCCTCAATGCCCCGAAGACCCACCATCGCCAGCTTCTCCCGCACAATCTCCATAATTTGCTCTTTGGGAAGATGCTTATGTTCTCGCAAGCCAAACCCAACATTTTCCCAAACGGTCAGCGAATCAAAAAGGGCCGCGCCCTGAAACAACATCCCAAACCGTTTTCGAAATTCCGATAACGCATCTTCCGACAGGGTGGCCAGGTTCTGGCCGTCGATGATCACCTCTCCGGAGTCGGGCTGCATCAGCCCAATAATATGTTTCAAGATAACCGATTTTCCGGTGCCGCTTCCCCCAATAACAACCATGCCTTCACCGGCTTCGACCCGAAGGTTCACACCCCGCAAAACCGCATGGCCATTAAAACTCTTATAAACGTTCCGAAGCTCAATCACCGAAGGAAGGCCGTGACGTAATAGTTTGAGATTAAAATGAGCATTTCGGAGACGACGACCGCGCCGGTTGTCGCGCGACCCACCCCTTCGGCCCCGCCTTCCGCTTGAAACCCTTTATAGCAGCTGACACCGGCAATAATCCCTCCAAACACCGCGGCTTTCAAAAGTCCCCCTAAAATATCCTCCATCTGAAGATATTGTGTTGTGCGTCGGAGATAGACACCGGCATTCGCGCCCAAGACATTCACGGATATGGCATAGCCCCCAAAAATGCCGATAAAATCGGAAAAGATGGTGAGCATGGGGAGCATCACAATGCCGGCGACAAAGCGGGGCGTCACAAGATATTGAATCGGATTCACCGCGAGGGTGGCCAACGCGTCCACCTGTTCGGTGACTTTCATTGTGCCGAGTTCCGCGGCCATTGCGGCCCCCGCGCGGCCCGCGACAATCAGGCCGGTAAGCACCGGCCCCAGTTCCCGCGTCATGGATAAGGCGACAACGGTGCCGACCAACCCCTCCGCGTTAAATCGCTTAAAACCGGTATAGCTTTGAAGGGCCAGCACCATGCCGGTAAAGGTCGCGGTAATGAGGACCACCGGAATCGAGCCCACACCGACCGATTCCATTTGTTTGAGGAGGTTTCGAAGACGAAACGGGGGGCGAAAGATAAAAATAAAGGCCTTAAAAAAAAGGAGCCCCATTGCGCCGGTCTCGGCCAGAAAACGGAGCACCCCTTTGCCTAAACGTTCAAAATGAATCATGGCTCATACGTTATGATAAATCCGTGGGATATGTTCTCGGATGCCGCAGAGCAGTTCATACGGAATCGTATCGGCCTTTTGGGCCAGCGTGTCGGCCCAAACCGCTTGCGTACCCTCTTTTCCGATGACCGTTACCCAGTCACCCATGGAAAGTTCGGGCACTGCGGTTACGTCCAACATCGTCATATCCATACAGACACGACCGACCACCGGAACCCGTTTCCCGTTCGCAATCATCTCACCGCAGTTTGAAAGCCGTCTGGGATAACCGTCGGCGTAGCCGATTGCGATCACCGCGAGCCGCGTCTTTCGTTGTGTGATAAAGGTTCGACCATAGCTCACCGATGTTCCCGCAGGGACAATCTTTAAGGAGATGACCCGGCTTTTCAGCGTCATCACGGGACAAAGTGAAAGATCCTTCCCCGTTCTTCCCGCCTTTTTCTGCAGTGGGGAGTAGCCATACAGCATCAGTCCCGGTCGCACCCGATCGAGGTGGGCCGCAGCGAAATGGATGATAGCAGCACTGTTCGCAAGATGGCAATAGGAACCGGTCTCCCTCGCAAGCCGGGTGGATATCTGTTTGAATTTCACCAGTTGTTCACGGGCAAATGAGAGGTCGGCAAGATCGGCCTCCGCAAAATGACTAAAGACCCCTTCGATCCGAATCCCTTTGCAATCGACCGTCTTTCGGATAAAATCCAAAACGTCGTGGGGCGAAGATACCGGCAGGCCCAATCGGCCCATCCCCGTATCGATTTTAATATGGACCCCAATCTTACGGCCGGCCTTGTGGGCCTGCCGGGAGAGCAATGCGAGGGTTTGCGAATCAAATAGGGCCGGCGTGAGGTTATGGTGTATCAGATCGGGAATCCCGTCCGGGGGACAGCCGGTCATTAACAGAATCGGGATTTTGATCCCGGCGTTTCGCAGCGAAATCCCCTCATCAAGCGAGGCGACGCCGAGCATGGCGACCTGTTTTGAGATTTGGATTAAATGTTTTGAAATGGCGACGGCGCCGTGGCCATAGGCATTGGCCTTGACCACCGGGATGATTTTTCTCGTCCCGATGCGTGCCTCAACCTGCCGCAGGTTTTTTTCTAACGCGTGAAGATCAATTTCAGCAACGATTTCTTGCATTCGGCGGGATCGGAAGCCGGCAGTGGGCAT
>CAZSME010000012.1:4301-15213 GCA_964607665.1 uncultured Nitrospirota bacterium
GGCACGGGAACAGGACGTTATACCTGTAGAACCTCGGCCTCTTTTTTCTCTATCATTTCGTCTATTTTGGAGATCGTTTGATCGGTCATTTTTTGCGCCTCGTCCTGGCTTTTTCGAAAAAGGTCTTCGGAAAGCGTCCCTTCTTTTTGAAGCCTCTTGAGTTCGTCAATGACCTCGCGACGCGTGTTTCGGACGGTCACCTTGCACTCTTCGCCCAGCTTTTTCACAAGTTTGACCAGATCTTTTCGCTTCTCTTCGGTCAACGCGGGGATGGCAACGCGAATGATTTTTCCATCGTTCGTTGGGGTCAGCCCAATGTTCGACGATAAGATGGCCTTTTCAATCTCTCCAATCTGGCTGATATCCCAGGGCTGAATGGTGACTAACCGGGCCTCCGGCACCGCGAGGCTCGCCATCTGTTTGAGCGGCATCGTGGAGCCGTAGCAATTCACCAGGATCGATTCGAATAAAATAAGCGAGGCGCGACCGGTTCGAACCCCGGCCAACTCCCCTTTGAGATGCTCCAGGGCCGCGTGCGTCTTTTCATCAATCTGTTGTTTGATTTTTGCGTCCATTTTTCCTTTATTTTTCCCCCTAAAAAGAGGGGACATGGGGATGTGTCCGTAGGGGCGCACGGCCGTGCGCCCCTACAAAACCACCTGCTTACCTCTTCCGGCAGGGCCTCTGGGCGACCCGCCGGGTCGCCCCTACCGTTTTTTCTCAATCCGCGTGCCGATTTTTTGCCCCAACAGGACTTTGCGAAGATTTTCCTTCTCCTTGATGTTAAAGACGACGATAGGAAGATTATTGTCCATGCAAAGGGTGATGGCCGTCGAGTCCATAACCGCCAGTCCTTTTTCAAGGACTTGGAAAAACGTCAGCGTGTTATATTGTTTCGCCGAGGGATTGTGTATCGGGTCGGAATCGAATACGCCATCCACCTTTGTGCCTTTCAGGATCACCTCCGCGCCCACCTCCATGGCACGCAGCGCCGCGGCTGTGTCGGTTGAGAAGTAAGGGTTTCCGGTGCCGGCAGCGAAAATGACCACCCGTTTCTTTTCGAGATGCCGAATTGCCTTTCGGCGGATATAAAGCTCGGAAAGCTGTTTCATGTCGATGGCCGACTGCACGCGGGTATAGATGCCCTTTTTCTCCATGATGCTTTGCAGGGCCAACGCGTTGAGCATGGTGGCCAGCATCCCCATGTAATCGGCCGAGGCGCGTTCCATTCCTGCCGAAGCACCGGCCAGGCCACGAAAGATGTTCCCGCCGCCAATGACAATCGCCATCTCCACGCCCAGATGAACGGCATCACCGATGGTATCGGCTAAGAGATCAATTGTTTTCGGATCGACTCCATACCCCTGATCACCGGCTAAAATTTCACCGCTGAGTTTAAGCAGGACCCTTTTATATTTTGGATGGGGCACGAATGAACGCCCTTTCATTTTTCGTGTGGGCGGACAAGGGACGTGTCCTGCCTACGGATACAACGGGTCGGGGGCCGATTAGGTTGCGGCCACCTCCCCCAGCTGGTATCGGGTAAAGCGACGCACCTGAATGTTCTCGCCGATCTTGGCCACCTTTTGTGCCACAAGTTCTTTAATGGTCATCGAGCTATCTTTAATAAAAGGCATCTCCATGAGACAGGCCGATTTTAGGTCTGCCTGGGGAGGGGCTTCCTCCGCATGAACATATTGAGGCGGGGGAACCGATCCGGCCAGATGGAGGGCCAGGTCTTTGACCAGGGATTGAAATTCCGGATTTCGAGCGACAAAGTCGGTTTCACAGTTAACCTCAATTAAGACGCCGATCTTTCCACTGGCGTGGATATAAGAACCAATCAGCCCTTCCTGGGTCGCCCGTCCTGCCTTTTTCTCGGCCTGGGACAATCCCTTCTGACGGAGAAAATCGAGTGCCTTATCCAGATCGCCAGAAGATTGTTTTAGCGCCGCCTTGCAATCGAGGATGCCCGCGCCTGTTTTTTCGCGCAACGACTTAATCTGTTCCATTTCTGACATGTTTTCTATCCCTTGTCGTCTTATGTTTCTAAAACGGCCGTGGCGCTTACCGGCTCCTTTGCGTGGGATGAGGCATCCGCCTCAATCCCAACCTGTGGAAGGGATGGGGGGGTGGGCGCGGGAGCGGGGTTCGCCGCGGGTGCCATCTTTTCCCGAAGCGCTTTTCCTGCCAGGGCCGCATCCACGATCTGGCGAGTCACAAGGCGGATCGCCCGAACGCCATCATCATTTCCGGGGATCACATAGTCGATTTCATCCGGATCGCAGTTGGTATCGGCGATTGCAATTAAAGGAATATTCAGCCGTTTGGCTTCCTGGACACAGATTCGCTCCTTGACGGTGTCAATCACAAAGACCGCGCCAGGAAGCTGGTTCATATCGCGAATCCCGGAAAGCGTTTTCTCCAGCTTTCCCCGTTCTTTTTCAAGCTGGATGACCTCTTTTTTCGGGAGCCGTTCGTAGGTGCCGTCTTTGCTCGACATCTCAATTTTTTTCAATCGATCAATGCTCTGCCGAATTGTTGCGAAATTGGTGAGCATCCCGCCCAGCCAGCGTTGCGTCACATAGAACATTCCGGCCCGTTTTGCTTCTTCTTCAATAACGGCCTGCGCCTGTCGTTTTGTTCCGACGAAAAGGATGGACTCTCCCGAGGCCGCTAAATCTTTTACAAAGTTGCAGGCCTCCGTGCATTTCTTCATCGTCTTTTCCAGGTCGATGACATAGATATTGCTTCGTTCGCCAAAGATATATCGGGCCATTTTGGGATTCCATCGATTCATGGGATGCCCAAAATGAACACCCGCGTCCAACCATTCCTTTAATACGGTCACAATCTTCTCCTTAAGGTTCCCTCTTTTCAATAAAACGGCCACATCCACAAGATGCACGCCGGATAATGCACTGTCGCAAGCGGGGAAAGGTACCATATTTTTCTTCTGATTTGCAACCGGCCCGTTGGCCTCACCTTATTATCCAAGCATGAAAAGCAAACTGAAACGAACGGACAGGGGTCGACATCAATTGACACCTCCAAAGAGGGGCTGTTACTATTTTGACAGAAATTGACAGAAAGGCTGGACCCTATTGATGATAAAAAAACGAAAAGCAATTGCATTGATCTCCGGGGGACTCGATAGCGCGCTGGCGACGCGGATTGTTCTTGATCAGGGAATCGACATCCTCGGTCTCCATTTAAGCAGCCCGTTTGGCTGCCATGAGGATGTGGAAAAGGTTGCCAGTTCGTTGGGTATTCCACTGAAGGTTATGGAGAAGGGAAGCGCCTATCTGGATCTGGTTCGAAATCCAAAATATGGATACGGGAAAAATATGAATCCGTGTATCGACTGCCGGATTTATATGTTTCAGTTGGCCCACAGTGTTATGGAGGAGGCCGGCGCCGACTTTATCGTTACCGGAGAAGTGTTGGGACAGCGGCCGATGTCGCAACGGAGAGAGGCGATGGATATTATCGATCGCGATAGCCAGATGGAAAACCTGATTTTACGGCCGCTCTCGGCCCAAAATATGGCCCCGACAAAACCGGAACGAGAAGGATGGGTCGATCGGGAGAAGCTATTGGCGATTTCCGGGCGAGGCCGAACGGAGCAACTGGCGATGGCCGAGGCGTTGCAACTCACTGGCTATTCGGCCCCCGCTGGCGGTTGCCTTTTGACCGATTCGATTTTTTCAGAAAAGCTCGCTTCGTTTTTCAAGACACGCAAAAATCCGACCCTGGTTGAGGCCAGCCTTTTGCGTTATGGCCGGTATTTTGACCTTAATGAAGAGACCTTTGTGATCCTGGGACGAAACAAGGACGAAAATGAAAAACTGGAAGCGTTATCCTCGAATGCGGTTCGTGAGGGCCATCTGGCCTTTTTCAGGCCGAACTTCCCCGGGCCGGTTGCCGTTTTATCCGGCACCCTCTCTCCCGTTTTTTTCAATGACGTGGCAAAACGGATGCTGAGTTATACGAAAAAAACGCTTTCGGGAGAGCCGTCGATCACCGTTTCTGTGGGAGAGGTTTTAACGGAGCTCCGCTTCCCCCATGCCGCATCTCTCGAACTGCCGGTGGTGCATTCGTGATCTTTGAGTCGATTCCGGTTGGCCCGTTTCAGTGCAATTGCATTATCTTAGGTTGCGAGGAGACCCGCTCTGCGATTGTTATTGATCCGGGCGAGGAAGCCGACCGGATACTCCATCTCCTTTCTCATCATCAGCTAAAAACGCTTTATCTTTTTCACACGCATGCCCATATCGATCATATTGGCGCAACCGATGCGGTGCGTGCCAAAACCGCAGCCTCCGCTGCCCTTCATGAGGAGGATATGTTTCTTTGCCGAAATCTTGCGGTTCAAGCCGAGCTTTTTGGTTTGGATACGCCGACTATTCCCACGATTGATCTTTTCCTCAAGCAGGGAGAGACGTTATCGTTTGGAGAGCAGAAGGCCGAGGTGATTCATACGCCGGGTCATACCCCGGGCAGTGTTACATTTTATGTTCCAACGGTGGGGTTGTTCACCGGCGATACCCTTTTTTCAGGATCGATTGGGCGGACCGATCTTTGGGGTGGTTCTCACCCGACCCTGATCGATTCGATTAAAACAAAACTGTTTTCGTTTCCGGACGATACGGTCGTTTACCCCGGTCATGGACCCACCACCACCATTGGACGGGAAAAAAAGCAAAATCCGTTTGTTGGTGGAAGTACGTGGTAGTGTGTCGTTAAAAAATTTACAATAAGTTCCTGTCATTCCGGCAATTTTTAAGCCGGAATCCAGGGTTAAACCACTGCGGACAGTTCTGGATTCCGGCTAGAATCATGCCGGAATGACGGAAATTTTTACTCTAAACAGTAGCTTTGTCATGACGCAAACCGGTTTTATCACCCATCCGATCTACCTTTCCCATGATACCGGGATGGGGCATCCCGAGTCGCCTCAGAGGCTTTCAGCCATACAGAACTATCTGGAACGTGCAGAGATCGCGTCACAATTGCAATTTGTCACGCCGAATCGTCATCCGGAAGTTGAGGACGCAATTATTGCGGTGCATCGCCCTGCCTATTATCAGGGGCTCTGTCAGCGGGTGCCGCAAAACGGCTTGATTCATCTTGATCCCGATACCCCCTTTTCTCCCCTTTCGTTGCAAGCGGCCGAGATGGCGGTATCGGGCGTACTGACGGCCATCGATCAGGTGATGGCCGGACAGTTGCGAAATGCCTTCTGCGCGTTACGACCGCCGGGGCATCACGCGGAATCGAATCGGGCGATGGGGTTTTGCCTTTTTAATAACGTGGCGATTGGCGCCCGTTATCTGCAAAAAAAATATCCGTGCAAGCGGATTTTTATTCTGGATTGGGACGTGCATCATGGAAACGGCACCCAACATCGCTTTTATGATGATCCGACGGTCTTTTATTTCAGCACGCATCAGTACCCGTTTTATCCGGGGACGGGCGCGGAGAATGAACGCGGGGTGGGGGATGGAGAAGGGTTTACCCAGAACTGTCCGCTGTCTGCAGGCGATGGGGATCGGAAGATGTTGAACAGATTTAATAAGGAGCTTGCCAACGCGGTTGCGGCGTTCAAACCGGATTTTATACTAATCTCAGCCGGGTTTGATGCCCATCAGGACGATCCGCTGGCACAGCTTAATGTAACGGACGACGGCTTTTCCGAAATGACGCAGATTGTGAAATCGCTGGCCGCGCTTTATTGTGAAGGGCGGGTGATCTCCTGTCTTGAGGGCGGCTACAATCTTTCGGCCCTCGCACGATCGGTCGGACGACACCTCGAAGTATTGGCGGGTTAGCAATCAGCCGGGTTTGCTGATGCGGCCGGCCCGAATGCAGGACGTGCAGACCCGAATCCGTTTGACGGCATCCCCAACGCAGGCGCGAACGGTTTGCAGATTGGGCTGAAAAAGGCGTTTGGTCTTGTTGTTGGCATGGCTGACCCGATTTCCAACCTGACGCCGCTTCTCACATATTGAACATCGTCTTGCCATCTCTCTCTCCTCTCCCCAACCGTTTGATTGATATAAAAACGAACCGCATAGTATCATAAGTCCCGTTGGATAGGCAAGGATGGGGAAGACCTGATGCCAATAGATGATGCTGTAGGTTCTTTTTCACACCCCGCGAGCAACGAGTGCGTTTAACAGCGGTTTCTAAAAAAGAGTTTCCGTGGGAACTCTCCGTACAGTACCTCAAAAAAGTTGGCCCCAACCGCGCCTTTCTCTTAAGCAAACTCGATATCAAAACCATCGAAGACCTGCTCTTTTCCCTTCCGTTTCGATATGAGGATCGGACTGCGATAAAAAAAATCGCGCAACTGATCCCCGGAGACGATCAGACCGCCTATGGAGAGATTCGCTCGGCCTCCCTTATCGATATTCCTCACAGACGAATGAAGATTTTCGAAGCCACCGTGGTGGATGAAACCGGCCTGATCCATGCCAAGTGGTTTAATCAGCCCTATCTTGCAAAGCAGCTTGGCGCGGGGGATCGCGTTATGATCAGCGGGAAGGTGCGAAAGGGGTTCTACGGCGGGGCGCATCTTGAAATGGAAAACCCGCAATATGAAAAGGTGGACTCGGACGAGCCGACGCTGCACATGGGCCGGATCGTTCCGATCTATCACGAAACGAAAGGCTTAACCAGCCGGCAGATTCGATCGATTGTCAAGGGGCTGCTGGATCAATATGGGGCCGCGATTCCCGAAATGCTGCCCCCCCAACTGATCGAACGGCATCGGTTGTTATCCCTCTCCGAGGCGATATCGTCGTTGCACTTTCCACCGAAAGAGGCCTCATTGCCTCTTCTGAATTCGGGTCGAACGCTTAGCCATCAGCGTCTCGCGTTTGATGAGCTGTTTTTACTGGAGACCGGTCTGGCCCTTCGTAAAGCCGGGGTGGCGACAAAGGAGCCGGGGATTTCGTTTCATACCGATTCGCGCCTGGTTGAAACGCTGAAGGCCATCCTTCCCTTTCAACTGACCGGCGCACAGGAAAGGGTGTTGGGCGAGATTGCGAACGATATGCGATCCGTTCATCCGATGCATCGGCTGATCCAAGGGGATGTGGGATCAGGCAAGACGCTTGTCGCGTTGATGTCGATTTGCGTTGCGATTGAAAACGGGTACCAGGCCGCGTTGATGGCACCCACGGAGATTTTGGCCGAACAGCATTTTTTCTGTCTGAAGCGATATTTCGAGGTGTTGGGCCGGTCGATCCTGCTTTTAACATCGGATATGAAAAAAAAGGAAAAGGCCGATGCACTAAAAAAGATCGCCTCCTGCGAGGTCGATCTGGTTGTCGGAACACATGCGTTGATTCAGGAACAGGTCTGTTTTCCAAAATTGGGACTGGCGGTGATTGATGAGCAGCACAAGTTTGGGGTATTACAACGGGCTAAACTTTCCCAGTCCGTTGCCAGCCCTGTTGGTAATGCGGGGGCAGCGGGAGAGGTTGACAGATATCGTCCGGATCTGCTGATTATGACGGCGACGCCGATTCCACGAACCCTGGCCCTGACGTTATACGGGGACCTCACGATCTCGGTGATTGATGAAATGCCGAAGGGGAGGTCGCCGATTGAAACCGGCCTTTTTTACGCGAAGGAACGGGAACGGGTTTATCAGAAGGTGGAGCGGGAGCTTCGCGCGGGCCGTCAGGCCTATCTGGTTTGTCCGCTGGTGGAAGAGTCGGAGGCGATCGACTTGAAAGCAGCCCGTGAGCTATCGTCACACCTTCAGAACGGTTTTTTCGCGCATCGACGGGTGGGGCTTTTGCATGGCAGGCTCAAACGGGAAGAAAAGGAACGAATCATGCGCGCGTTCTACGACGGCCAAATCGACCTTTTGGTTGCGACCACTGTTGTTGAGGTCGGCATTGATGTTCCGAACGCAACCGTGATGGTGATTGAGCATGCCGAACGGTTTGGATTGGCCCAGTTGCACCAGCTCCGAGGCCGGGTGGGACGCGGCGCCCACGCCTCGTACTGTTTTCTGATCGCGGACTACGCGCAGTCGCAGGAGGCAAAGGCGCGCCTTCGAATCATGCAAAAGAGCACGGATGGTTTTAAAATTGCCGAAGAGGATATGCGGATTCGGGGACCGGGCGCGTTTTTTGGAACACGGCAGTCGGGATTGCCGGAACTGAAAGTGGCCAATCTGATTCGAGATAGCGCGATTCTAGAGATGGCCAGAAAAGAGGCGTTCCAGTGGGTCGAAAACGATCCGGGACTGAATCAGCCGGAAAGCCTGCCGATTCGATCCGCGCTGGAACGGAAATGGAAAGGGAAGCTGGAATGGCTCACCACGGGTTGAACTGGTATCAGGATTTTATTTCCGGTGTGCGACAGGTTCGCATCCTGTTGCGTCTGATGCCGGAACAGGTTTTTTCGGAATTACAACGGCTTCGCCTGACAGCTCGGCTGACACGAATCAATCGGAAACGGTTTGATCTTTATCTGCGATTGGGCCAACGTGTTATTGATGGACAAACCGGCAGCGCCCCCCCGGCCTCGGAAGACGATCTGAAACAGATCTATCAACAGATCGAGCTTGTTCTGGAAGAGCAAAAACAGGTCAAAGATGAGATCGAGGAGTTGAGGGAGTATGGCCATATCCGCCGTAATTGATTTGGGAACCAATACGTTCCGTCTTTTGATCGCAGAGATTTCAACCGACGGTGATCCCTCCGTCCCTCGGTTGAAACCGATCTATTCCGAAAACAGGATTGTTCGTTTGGGAGAAGGGTTTGGCAACGAGAAACGGCTGGTTCCCGCGGCGATCGATCGGGCCCTTTCGGCGCTGACTGCTTTTAATGGAGTACTGCAAAACTATGCGGTGCAGCATCTATCGGCCGTTGGCACCAGCGCGCTCCGCGATGCGTCTAATCAGGAGATATTTCTTAAGGCCGTAAAAGAGCGGCTTGGCTGGGATGTTCGGGTGATCTCCGGAGAAGAAGAGGCTCGGATGACCTTTCTGGGGGCAAACCTGATTTTGCAACATCGTGAAGGGCCGATGGTGCTGGTGGATATTGGTGGCGGCAGCACCGAATTGATTGTCGCGGAAGGAGAGACGCCCCGCGTCATGATCAGTCTTCCATTAGGGGTTGTTCGTTTGACTGAACAATATCTTCGTTCCGATCCGCCGACACCCAATGAGTGTCGGGCCCTTCAAACGGAAATTACAAAAATCCTGCGCGACGCCTTTGCGAAATGGCCACAAAAAGCGTTTTTTGCAGGCACCGCGGGAACGCTGACCACGCTGGCGGCAATCGATCAGGAGATGGCCTGTTATGATCTTGATAAAATCAACCGATATCCGTTATCGAAGAAGGCGATTGAGCGGATATTAACAAAACTTTTGTCGCTTCCACTTTCTGCGCGGTGTGGGATTCCCGGCCTTGAAAAAGGACGGGAGGATCTCATCATTGCCGGCATCTTCATTTTGCTCGCCCTGATGGAACAGGGCAATTACGATCCAGTGATTGTAAGCGACTATGGCTTACGTGAAGGCGTAGCAGCGGGGGGGCTGCGAGCCCCCAACGAACGAAGCGGGGGGCTGCGAGCCCCAGCGAGTAAAGCGGCCTCGTTGGGCCGCTGATAAGAGGGTAGCACAGCATGGCGCGGCATGGCCGCTATCAGATAAACCGGCACCAACAGGGCCGGTGAAAAACAGCAATCCCGTGTGATAGAAGTATCAAATGCCCGAGGATCAGACATCTCCACGTGTGACGATTAAAGCTGTCGTGGAAGTGGTTTTGGAAAATGGGAGCAGAGGGGAAGCCTACGTGGGGGGGCTTTGCGTTGATGGACTGGAGCTTTATACCGCGGAGGAGATGATCAAGGGAACGCCGCTTTTCTTGACGTTTCATCTTACCTTTGAAGGGATCGAATACGCGGAGTCGGCGGAAGGAAAGGTGGTTTGGAGCTCGCCGTTTTTTAGAAACTCGTTTATTTCAGGCGTGACCTTTAATGGCCCCATCACGGAAACCGGCCATCGTCACCTGTTGCAGTTTATCAGGCAAGGCAAACAAACCGATGATGCGCTTCCCTCGGGCAGATTGTCGTCTCACGAAGAGGGCAGGGCGCAGGCCTCTTCATAATCGATCAGACCGGTAATGGTGGGATGGGGGCCGCAGAGGGCGCAGTTGGCAATTTTAGGCACCTTGACTTTACGAAACGATAACGCGAGGGCATCGTAAATCAGTAATCGTCCCGCAAGCGAGGCGCCGATTCCTAAAATCTCCTTTAATGTCTCCGCGGCCTGCAAGACCCCAATGGTTCCTGCTAAAATCCCAAGCACACCGGCCTCCTGACACGAAGGGACCAACCCCGGCGGCGGCGGTTCCGGATAAAGACAACGATAACAAGGATAAGAACCGGCATACGGTTTCAGCGTGGTCAACTGGCCCTCAAATCGAAAAATGCTGCCGGAGATAAGCGTTTTTTTACCGAAATAGGCCGCGTCATTTACCAAGAACCGGGTGGCAAAGTTATCGGATCCGTCGACCACAATGTCGTAATCGGCAATCAACCGGGTGATATTTTGAGAGGTCAGCTTCTCCTGATACGGGACGATACGAATATCGGGATTAATTTCCGACAGGGTGTTTTGGGCCGATTCGACCTTTGGCCTTCCGAGGGTCTGTGTGCTGTGCAGAATCTGTCGTTGAAGATTAGAGAGATCAACCGCGTCGTTATCAATAATCCCTAGCGTGCCGACACCGGCCGCAGCCAGGTAAAGCGCGGTCGGCGAGCCTAATCCCCCCGCGCCAATAATAAACACTTTTGCGTTGGAAATCTTTTTCTGGCCGATTCCCCCCACTTCGGGCAAGAGAATATGTCGGCTGTATCGTTCCAGTTGTGCGTCTGTAAAGGTCAT
>CAZSME010000013.1:0-14899 GCA_964607665.1 uncultured Nitrospirota bacterium
ATACTCTCCACGGGCCTGATAGATAAGGGCCCGGGTTACCCATGCCTGCGGATTTTTTGGATTTTGCTCCAATACGAACGCAAGATCGGAGAGGGCCGCATCAAATTCGTGACGACTCTGGCGAAGGGTGGCGCGTAGGACTAACACCTCGGCCGGTGGCGTGGTCATCTTCCACCAGGGGGCCAGAACCGCCTCGGCATATCCATTATAACGGGGATCGGCCTCGGCCCGCCCTTGCTCAATATAACTTCTTGCCAGCCGGACTGCCAGTGGAAGAGACGTGGGATCACGCGCAAGCTCGGCACGCAGGGCCGAGAATTTCTGGGCGGTTGGATCGGAGGAACGAAACGGGAGACGCTCCAGGACGGTCGCGTCGTCCGCCGGTATAAACGGGGCGGCAGAGGCCCTGTTTGATACTACTGTAATGATCAGAAAAGCTAGGAGCAGGGATATCGAACGCATGGTCTCGTCTCCCCTCTCTTTGAGGGGCGGGGTTTAAAACCCGCCCCTACGATTAAACCGACCGATCTATAACTCCTCGGCTTCCTCATTGTCCGGACTGGTTGCCTCGACATTGTCGATATCAACCGGCTCGGCATCGTCCGGAGAATCGGTCAGAACCCCGCGGACCGTCGTGGTGAAGGAATCCGGCTGGGTGGGAGTTGGCGTTGTTGTATCGGATACCACCGGAGCAGGGGTCCCGCCCCCAGAACTATCCGTATTGTCTTTACTGCTACATCCGGATAATAACACCAACAGGGCAACACCCGAAATTAAAACTTTTATTGCTTTCATCTGAGACCTCCTTATAATGTTTTCCACCCACCCCTCACCCAACCCTCTCCCACAAGGGGAGAGGGATTTTTTATGAGGCAGCGGGAAACATGCCCCCCCTACTCCCTAATTGGGCGATCCAGGGAGTGGTGATTTTAAGAATGGAAACGATGAATCAAACATCGTCACATTCACCAAGGCTCCATCCGTTAATGGGGCACCGCCCGCGGGCGCCTGACTTGCCGTTCCAAACGAGCCTAACGCAATCAGCTTTCCCATCACGACCCGCAGGGCGATATCCACAACGTCGTCACCCGGCCTCCGTCCATTCGGGAAACCGGCATTATCCCCGCCAATCACACCCAGATTGTTTTGAGAGGCAATCGCCGTTGGGGCAATGGTGGTATTCAGACGCAGCATCTCCGAAGTGACCACATTGGCCGGTTTATTCACCCCAGCAACCCCCGTGAGGAACGCCGCAACCAGGTCGGTGCGCGGGAACAGTGTCGGGGCCGGCGCAGAAGGATAGAGAATCTCGATTAGTGCCGGGAGGGTAGGATGTGTCACATAGTCGGCAAACTGACTATCGTCTTCCGGCTTTGAGGCGTTAAACCGATCTTTATCCCCCAATCCAATAACAACTTCGTTAACAAGCGGACTCCCCAACCGGGACACCTGGGTCCACCGGCCACCTTCTTTGCTCGGCAACGCAAAGGTTGCTTTCGGGTTAAGTAGCCGACCCTGACGGAGAGACGCCGTTGTCCAAGCGCCAATGACCGGCTCCGTGCCATTGGTCAAACAGCTAATCGGAACGTGCAACGCGATCGTCGTCACGTTTGCATATTCCAACGCGTCTTTCTCCCCGTCAACCGCACCCAACGGATTGGTGTTGATCAGATCAAACGTTTCTCCCAGATTCACGACAAACGGGTCTTTGCGCTGCCCGACAAACATCCCGCCTTGCGTTGCGCAGCCCGGGATCGTAATCCCATAGAGGTGCGTCATCGCATAGGCCTCATAGTCGGGAATCGACTTCTTGCCAATATTATCAACAGGCTTCGTGAATGTTGCGCTCCCCGTTGAGGCATTGGTAATGTTTCCTACGGTTCCGGTGCGCCGATTCCCGCGAACGATTTTAACCCCATAGCTCTCCTTTATATTGAGTTTAGAGGTCGGATCGGACGCGGATATGCCACCAAAATTGATCAGCGGGATCGCCACGGATTTATCTCCGATTGTCAATTTTGTATCCTTCTGTTCGGTTTTGAACCGGAACTGAAAGGTGATATCTTCTTTGGCGTCTCCATTATTATCCACATGGATTTCGTAGAGGGCATCCGGGTCCAGCGAAAAATAGTTGGGCCCGCCGTAAGCGGCTTGAATCGGAAGATAATTCGCGATCAAAACAACAAAATCTTCCCGTCCCGGCTCATAGTCGCGGAACATATAGAAATCGGCCGCATCCACCTTCGGCATCTCCGTGATAAACGGCGCTTCCCGGTGGGACGAAGCCCAGACAGACCCCCCAATCAGGAAAACCCCGGCTATCAATGTGTTGATCATCCACTTTAATCTTTTCATCTTCTTCTCCTTTTCTCTTTTGTTTGTTTTATTTCACTTCTACGATATCTTTTTTCATCGGCCCCAGTAACGCCAAGACCTCCCCCTTCTCCTTTTCCGGCACCTTAAATTTATTGAGCGCAGCAACGAGGTCTTCGACCACAAAGCCAAACTCGTCCGAGGTAATGGCAAGCCCCGCGTGGGCCGATTTCATATCCCGGCCGGTATATTCACAAGGCCCTCCAGAACCCTTGCAGATGAGGTTCGAAAGGTGCGCCTTGAGGGAGGGGACATGGACGACGCCAAACCGTGCCGCGACCTTTTCGTTCTTGATACGGGTATCGGCGGCCAACCGGCCGACAAACTCCTCAACCACCGCATCAATAGCCGGTTTCCCCCCCAGCCGTTCATAAAGCGACGGCGTGTGGATCATTTTGTCATGACCGGCGCAGGCGGTCATCGTGAAAAACAGGAGACTAACTCCAAAAAATGTTTTGAGACGCATGGTTCCTCCTTATTTGATTAAACGTGTTGTTGATCACCGCGATGTTCTGTTGCGGTGTTGCTTTTTACGATGACTCTACGAACGCTTTACGGAGATGGATTCATTCGTGGGAAATATTTTTACGTGGGGGGTAGGGGCGACCCATCGGGTCGCCCCTACGGGATAAATGGGTGCGGATCAGAGGGGATGGGCAAAAACAGGGCCTATTGGCCGTGGCACTTTTTATATTTTTTGCCGCTGCCACAGTGGCAGGGGTCGTTGCGGCCGATTTTCTTTTCGTCTCGGTGCGCAGGGGTATGTTCCGGGGTTTTCTCGCCGCGGTGCAGTTGCAAAACGGGCGGCTTCGAGGGCAATGCTGGAAGAGTTGGCCGTTTCCCCGGGCCCCCTTCTCCCCCTCCCCCCTCCTCATGCACCACCTGCACTCGAAAGAGTTGCTCGACCGCCGCTCGCTTAATCCGATCAATCATCATCGCAAATAAATCGAACCCTTCTTTTTTATATTCGGAAAGCGGCTCCTTCTGTCCATAACCGCGTAAGCCGATCCCCTCTTTCAAATAGTCCATCGCCAACAGGTGGTCTTTCCAATGCGTATCAATCGTTCGTAAGAAAACCTGTCGTTCCAGATGATGAAAAATTGGACCCCCCAACTGGGCTTCCCGCTTTTGATACGCCTCATGGGCTTCCCGGATCACCTGCTCCTTCAATAAATCCCGGTGATCCAGCGCAAGCGTCTCTTCGGAAAGGCGAAAATTAAATTGGCTGGAAACGGCGGTGACCAAGCCCTCCCGATCCCATTCTTCCGGATAGGCCTCCTTCGGGCAATAGTCATCGATTGCCGCTTCAACAATTTCGTCGATCGTCTCTTTGATCTCCTCAAACGCCTCTTCGGAGAAGGCCTCGCGACGCAACCCATAGATAATGGTGCGCTGCTTATTCATCACGTCGTCATATTCCAACAACTGTTTCCGAATATCGAAATTATGCCCTTCAACCCGTTTCTGGGCATTTTCAATCGCGCGGGTCACCATCCGATGTTCAATCGGCACCCCCTCTTCCATCCCCAGCTTTTCCATCACCCGGGAGATACGATCCGATCCAAAGATACGCAGAAGATCATCTTCCAACGCCAGATAAAACCGGGACGACCCGGGATCGCCCTGTCGCCCCGAACGGCCACGCAGCTGATTATCAACGCGACGCGATTCGTGCCGCTCCGTCCCGATAATCCGAAGCCCGCCGAGTCCAATCACACGCCCCTTTTCCTCCTCACACTCTTTCTCGATCTTTCGCTTTGCGGCTTCAATCGCGGAAGATTCGGCATCCGGGTGTTGCGCCTTGTACTGCTTCAATAAAAAGTCCGGGTTGCCGCCCAGTAAAATGTCGGTGCCCCGGCCCGCCATGTTGGTCGCAATCGTGACGGCGCCGAAACGCCCCGCTTGCGCGATAATCTCCGCCTCTTTCTCGTGATATTTCGCGTTCAAAACAGCATGCTTTACGCCACGCCGCTTCAAAAGGGAGGAGAGATGCTCCGACTTTTCAATTGAAATGGTCCCCACCAAAACCGGGTGGCCCTCCTCGTGCAACGCCACCACCTCTTCGACAATCGCGTCAAACTTTTCGCGTTCGGTGCGATAGATCAGGTCGGAATCGTCCTGCCGGATCATTGGGCGGTTCGGTGGCATAATCATCACTTCCAGACCGTAGATTTTATCGAACTCGGCCGCTTCGGTATCGGCCGTACCGGTCATGCCGGCCAGCTTTTCATACATGCGGAAATAGTTTTGAAACGTAATGGAGGCCAGTGTCTGATTTTCATTGGCAATCCGGACCCCCTCCTTCGCCTCCACCGCCTGATGCAGGCCATCGCTCCAACGCCGACCCGGCATCAAACGGCCGGTAAACTCATCCACGATTACCACCTCACCGTCTTTCACCATATAGTCCACATCCCGCCGGAAAAGGGCGTGCGCCTTCAGGGCCTGAAGCAGGTGATGGACCCGGTCCATATTGGCGGCATCATAAAGATTCTCCACTCCCAGCAGTTTCTCCGCATGGGCATTCCCTTCTTCGGTCAGGGAGGCGGTTTTGCTCTTTTCATCAACGGTATAATCGCGATCCTTCTTCAGGTGGGGAATCATCTGGTTCACTCGATAATACAAATCGGTGGATTCTTCCGCGGGACCGGAAATAATCAGCGGGGTGCGGGCCTCATCAATGAGAATGGAATCCACTTCGTCCACAATGGCGTAGTTTAAGGCCCGTTGCACAAACTGTTTCGGATTGAACTTCATATTATCGCGGAGGTAATCAAATCCGAATTCGTTGTTGGTTCCATAGGTAATATCGGCGTGGTAGGCCACCTGCCGTTCCACATCGGTCGCATCGTGTTGAATCACCCCCACCGAAAGGCCTAAAAACCGGTAAATCTCGCCCATCCACTGCGCGTCGCGTTTGGCCAGATAATCGTTGACCGTGACCACATGCACGCCGCGGCCGGTGAGCGCGTTCAAATAGGCCGGAAGGGTCGCGACAAGCGTCTTCCCCTCACCGGTTTTCATCTCGGCGATCTTTCCGGAATGAAGCGCGATACCCCCTAAAACTTGTACGTCGAAATGACGCATTGAGACAACCCGCCTTGCCGCCTCCCGGACAACCGCAAAGGCCTCGGGCAGAAGGACCCAAAGGCGATCGGACATGGGAGTTTCGGTATCAAAAGCAGGCGAGAAGGACGCCGTTTCGGACGGGAGCGGAGAGGGTGGAGGAGACAGGCTATCGACTCGCAGCCGGTTGCGGAACTCGGTCGTTTTTTCCCGTAAGGCGGCATCGGAAAGTTTCGACAGGGCCGCTTCGTGCGCGTTGACCGCTAAAACGAGCGGCCATAATCGTTTGATCTCCCGATCGTTCCGGCTTCCAAATAGTTTCCGTATTAAACGGAGCATCATACAAAAAACCCCGACGGGAGAACCGTCGGGGTTTCATCCAATATTCGATAAGGCGTTGATCTTTAATTGAGGATATATCGCATTGGATCGACCGGGACGTTATTGATCCGAACCTCATAGTGCAGATGGGAACCGGTTGATTGTCCGGTGCTACCCACCAAACCAACGGTTTGACCCCGTACGACCCGTTCCCCTTTGCGAACGGTCTGCCGGCTTAAATGCCCAAAATAGGTAATCTTTCCATCACCATGTCGAATGGTCACCAGATTTCCTAAATCGGAACTATAGCCAACACGGTTGACAACACCAACCGCTGGCGAAACCACCGGGGAACCCTTTCGGGCGGCAATATCAATTCCATTATGCATGACCCATTTCCCGGTAAACGGGGATATCCGCTTTCCAAAATTGGAAGAGATCCAACCGTCAACCGGCCAGATCGATGGCGTACCGGCCCAACGCAGTTTCATTTCCGAAATCGTCTTAATCAGGGTATCAAAGCTGCTCTCTTCGGCCGCCATCTGCCGTTTTAAGAGCTCGGCCCTTCGCTTCATGGGCGCCGTGAATTCAAGAGAGGGTTGGCCCTCCTTCTGCGCATTCCCTGCCTCGCCCTCAGGGCTTAACTCCGTTTCGGATCCCCCTTGTGCCGAAAGATCCACCACCTCCTTCTGGGGAGGCAACTCGGTTAGAATCCTCAATTTCCTGTCCAGCTCGGAAAGGCGGGCCATTTGTGTGTTTAAGTCGTCCAGCGTATTGGACATCGCCTTCAGCTCATCCAGCCGATTTTTGTTTTCGGCTCTGAGCCGATCCAGCTCGGATGGGCGCCCCAGGCCGGATAAAAAATTAAATGAGAACCCAGCCCCCATTACGGCCAGCACGAGTATTACACCCAGCAAAACATGGCATCTCTTTTTTTGGATAGAAAGACAATACGGCTTTGATGTATTATCAGGAAGAATAAAAAACGTGTAAGAGCTCTTTTGTTCTGACATGGCCCAAATCTCCTCGTGCCGACAACAATTATTGAGGGGAAAACGTCCCCTCAGCCCATATAGTTGAGTATATACTATACCCGGCGACAACGTGTCAAATCATACGGCCTCGGCCTTGCCTAAAAAATGCAAATAAAGTGCCTCCCCCCACTCATCCGCTTTTCCATTACGATATTTTTCCTGTTTCTTATCCCGTTGCCGTTATTGCGCATCGGGTTTTGGCTCTTCTTTGAAGAGTCGGCCGACCCCCTGACCACGCCGCTGCTTCTCCATGCCCTCTACGTTGGTCTAAAGTTCGACGTACGGCTTGCCCTCGTCATCCTGCTGCCCCTCCTCACGTTTGCCTGGATAAAGCCCGTCGACCCTTTCCATTCCCGTCTTGGTCAACGATTATGGACGGGCTATCTTACCCTGATGGCCTTCCTTCTGACCCTAACCTATCTCTTTGACTTTGGTCATTTTGCCTACCTGCACGTTCGGCTGAACTCGGCCGCGGTCCAGCTTTTAGAAGATACCGCGATTTCGGTTACGATGCTCTGGGAAACCTATCCGGTTGTCTGGATATTGTTGGTCCTTTTTGCGGTCACCCTGCTTTATGGCTATCTCATCGACCGCTTGATCCGAGCATGTAGAAGCGCCGTATCGCCTTCCCCTCTTTCCAAAAAACAAAAGGGGGTTGCCGTCTTCCTCTCTCTCGTTCTGGTCCTTCTGGGGCTGTATGGCAAAATATCGTACTATCCGCTTCGATGGAGTGATGCCTTTTTCAGCACCAACGCGTTTGCCGCCTCAATCGCATTAAACCCGGCACTCTACCTCTACGACACCTTTGCAGCGGGACGTGGGGGAAAGGCCTATGACGAGCAGGCCGTTACCCAGCATTACGACGCGATGGCGGACTATCTTGGGATGGAAAAACCGAATCGGAAACCGTTCAATTTCACACGGCAGATTCCGGGTCGAATGGATAGAACGCCACCGCCAAATATTGTGGTGGTTCAGCTCGAGTCGTTTTCGTATCAGAAAACCAGTCTTTATGATAACCCGTTGGATCCCACCCCCCATTTCAAGGCCCTGGCCCAAAACGGCCTTTTATTTACCGATTTTTATACGCCACACATGGGAACCGCCCGAGCCGTGTTTGCCTCCTTGACCGGGATTCCCGATGTGGAAACGCACAACACCTCCACACGCAATCCGGTGATTGTCTGCCAGCAGACCATTGTCAACGCGTTTAAGGATCATAAAAAGTTTTATTTCATCGGTGGCAGCGCCAGTTGGGGGAATATTCGAGGGCTCCTCTCTCATAATATCCCCGACCTGGCCCTTTATGAAGAAGGGAGCTATGCCTCCCCTCGCGTTGACGTCTGGGGTATTTCGGATCTGGCCCTTTTTGAAGAAGCCCATCAGGTGCTCAAACGGCAGGAAAGGCCGTTTTTCGCGGTGATTCAGACAGCGGGCAATCACCGTCCCCATACGATTCCGGAAGATCGACGTGGATTTGAGATCCGCTCGGTGAGCATGGAACGCCTTATAGAGGGCAGCTTTGAGTCGTCCGAGCAATACAATGCCTTTCGTTTTTTAGATCACAGTATTGATTATTTCATCAAGGCCGCACGACAGGCGCCCTATTTTGAAAATACAATCTTTGTGTTTTTCGGCGATCATGGGATTCAACAGGGAACCGGGAAGACAACCCCCCGTTGGGAAACGCAGCTTAATCTCACCCCATTTCATATCCCGTTTTTAATTTATGCCCCAAAGTGGATCCCCGAGGGGAAGATTGACCGGTCTATTGGGAGTTCGATAGATATCCTGCCCACCCTGGCGGGATTGACCGGCACCCCCTACAAAAACACCACATTAGGACGAGACCTACTGGATCCACCGGTTGACTCCCAACCGTCGGCCTTTACCATCGCCCATGCCACGGTACCGGAAATCGGCCTGCTCCAAGGCCCGTTCTATTTTGTAATGCATGCAGACGGAACAAACAAACGGCTGCACCGGCGGGATGCCGCGACCCCGCGGGAGAACCTGCTTTCTCAGCATGAAGAAACGGCCGCCCGAATGGCATATCAGTTGACAGGGATACACGAGACGGCCAAATATATGCTGTATCATAATAATGACAATGCCTGTAAAAAATAGCTTCTTAACCGTTCTATTCATTGCGTTGCTGATCGGGGCATTTCTTCCCCCCCTGTATCATCGCTCTTTCTTTTCTTCTGCCAACGCCTTCTTCGTTCAGAACCCGGCCGATCTCCCACCGGCGGCCCCCACCACTCTCCCGACCCCCTCTATGCCCCTTCCTTTTTATCAAGAGGGGTTTGTGGGGGAACCGCGTTCCGCAACATCTCCCTCCCTCAAGTCGGTCCACAGCCCAACCGTGGTTGCGCTGGGCAACGGAAATCTGCTGGCGGTATGGTATGGCGGAAGCCGGGAGGGGGGCCGAGACGTTCTGCTTTATCAATCGATCTGGAATAAAAAGACCGGCCTATGGGGAACAACCTCGGCGCTAACGGGTCCGGAAGAAACACAGGCCGATCTGCAACGCTATATTCGAAAGATTGGAAATCCGGTGCTGGCACGAGATCTTTCCGGAAAGATATGGCTCTTTTATGTGACCGTCTCGGTCGGGGGATGGTCCGGGGGGGCCATTAACTACCGCGTCTCGTCGGATGACGGGATCCATTTCAGTCCGGCAAAGCGTCTGATCACCACCCCGTTTTTTAATATCAGCACGTTGGTCCGAACCACCCCGTTTCTATACCGTGATGGATCGATCGGCCTGCCGATCTACCATGAATTTTTGGGCAAGTTTGGAGAGCTCTTACGTATTGGCCCGGACGGGACGGTCTTGGATAAGGTACGAATTTCGTGGGGGCGATCCTCGTTACAGCCTTCGATCGTCCCATTGGACGAGACCCGGGGGATGGCCTTTCTCCGTTACAGCGGCCATCCTCCAAGGCGAATACTCACGACGACCACGGAGGATGGCGGTCAGACCTGGTCTGACCCCACGAAGCTAACCTTGCCGAATCCCAACTCGTCCATTATGGGGCTTCGACTCCATAACGGAGACCTCTTGTTGGTGTTCAATAACTCGGAGGAGCATCGGGCCAATCTTTCCCTCGCGCGATCAACGGATGAAGGGAAGAGCTGGAAGCAGGTGCATCGTTTTGAAAGGACACCCCAACCGGCGGAAGACGGCTCGGCAGCGCATTTCGAGTTTTCCTATCCCTCCCTAATTCAAACGCAGGATGACACCATTCATCTGCTTTATACATGGAACAGAAAGCGGATTCGTCATGTAACCTTTAATCCCGCCTTTCTAAAGGACTTATAGACGTGGCCGCTCTCTTTCCTTACCTTTCTCTCCTTTTTGGAGGTTTTAGCCTGACCACGGTGGTTTTATTTCTTGATGTTATTGCGGGTCGGGCCTTCAAACAAAACCTCCTTCCTCGACCCAGTCGGGATCTTCTGCTCTATGTTGTGGCCGCCATGGGGATCACCCTTTATCCCACCGCGCTCGGACTTTCTCCGTGGGATTTCTATCGTTTGGGATACCAACCGGTCTTTTTACTGTTTCTGCTTCTTACCGGCGTGCTTCTCCTCTGGCGTTTCGCCCATCACACCGTTGCCCTCATGATTTTGATTGAAGTAATCCTGTTCAACCTCCACCTTGCAGAATCGGACAATCTTTGGGACTATCTGATTGACCCCATCATTGCCCTCTATGCCGTTGGCTGGGTGGTCATTCAAGGGATTAAAAAAGGGCATAAAAATCTCGTGCCCGCGCCGTCACCCAACTCGGAACGGGGTTCGGAATAACCCTGTAAGCCCTGCGGTAAAAACTTTTTCACGCTCCTTGCAACGGCAGAACAGTTTGTGTTAGTCTAACCGGATTGTTCCACTATTCCGATCCTATCGGGCCTTATGGGAAACGGTCTTTTTCATCGCATACCGTTTCGGTCGGAGACCTTGGGCAAGGCTGGGGCAGAGTTGGGGAGGGAACGTGAAGAAGGGAAAAAAGAAAGAAAAAAAGAATGTACAGATGGGCGTGGCCCATATCCAAGCCTCCTTTAACAACACGCTGGTCACGATTACCGATATGACGGGGAATGTCTTGGTATGGGGAAGCGCGGGGAGTCAGGGATTCAAAGGGTCCCGCAAAAATACCCCTTTTGCGGCATTGCGCGCTGCGGAAACGGCAGCAAAGAAGGCCATGGAGGACGGCGTCCGGCAGGTTGACGTGTTCATCAAAGGGCCCGGGCCCGGGCGGGATTCCGCGATTCGCGCGTTGCAGACCGCCGGACTCAAAGTGAATCTAATTAAAGATGTCACCCCGATTCCGCACAATGGATGCCGCCCGCCAAAGCGAAGACGGGTTTAGAGACCGTATCCGTGCGATTTGCAGTTTACGTTTGTGTCGGTCGTTGATCGCGCATAGCAGGGCGACCCAACCGTAACCTTCTTGCCCCAATGGGTAGAGGGCGTAATAGGCATAGCCGGTCGGGGCACCGACTTCGTCCGGTTTAAGAAAGGAAACGTTTCGTGGGAAGATATATCGGTTCTGTCTGTCGGATGTGTCGAAGAGAGGGGGCCAAGCTTTATCTTAAAGGGCCCCGTTGTTTTACCGAAAAGTGTGCGGTTGACCGAAGGCCAACCCCTCCGGGTCAGCACGGCCAGGCACGCACGCGCCCGACGGAATACGCCACGCAGCTTCGAGAAAAGCAGAAGCTAAAACGAATCTACGGACTGCTTGAATCGCAATTTAAAAAGTATTTCTTCCGGGCGGAGAAACAAAAAGGGATTACTGGGGAAAACCTGCTGGTCTTGTTAGAATCCCGTCTCGACAACGTCGTCTACCGGCTGGGGTTTGCCCTTTCTCGCAAGCAAGCGCGGATGCTAATTCGTCAAAATCATTTTCAGGTGAATGGGAAGGCCATCAATATCCCTTCTTATCATGTTTTGCTCAATGACGCGATTGAAGTGCGAGATGGCAGTCGCTCCCTTGTGCCGATCAAGGAGGCCATGGAAAAGGTTGAGGGACGCGGCATGCCCGACTGGCTGGAAATGGATAAAGCCCTCTTTAAAGGCCGGATCACGGGGCGACCGGAGAAGGAAGGGATGGGGCTTCCGGTCAACGAACATCTTGTGGTGGAACTGTATTCAAGGTAGTGTCTGAGAGAAAAGACGTTTCCAGTCATTATCGCGTCGTGCGAAAATCGAGCTAGAGGAGCCTTTTATGATCATTCGAACAAAAGATTATCAGATACCGGCAAAAGTTGAGGTTGAAAAAGAGACCTTATCAAAAACATACGGCAAGTTTTTTGCGGAGCCATTTGAGCGGGGCGTTGGAACAACCATCGGGAATTCTCTTCGACGGGTGCTGCTGTCCTCCATTGCCGGGGCGGCGGTAACGTCCATTAAAATCGAAGGGGTGCATCATGAGTTCTCGACCCTTCCCGGTGTTAAGGAAGATGTCACCGACATTATCTTGAATATTAAGCAGCTTCGCTTGAAGATGACCTCCGACCAACCCCGAACCCTCCAGATTAAGAGAAAAGGGGCCGGGGCACTCCTGGCCAAAGAGATCATTCATGATTCCAGCATCGAAATTTTAACGCCGGACTTGCATATCGCCACATTGGACAAAGATGCCAACATCGATATGGAACTGACGGTGAAAATGGGTCGAGGGTATCTCCCCGCGGAGCGCAACAAAGAGGAAGGAATGCCGATTGGTGTGATACCCATTGATTCTATTTTTACACCCATTCGAAAAGTCACGTTGAGTATCGATCATGCCCGTGTCGGCCGGATGACCGATTACGACAAGTTGATTTTGGAAATTGTAACCGACGGCTCGGTTCGCCCGGAGGATGCCTTAGGCTTTGCGGCAAAGATTATGAAAGACCATCTTACGATCTTCATTAATTTTGAAGAAACAGAAGAAATGGTATCGTCTCAGAAGGAACGCGGCGGACCGTTGAATAAAAATCTTATGAAAAATGTCAGTGAGCTGGAGTTGTCGGTCCGGGCGGCCAATTGTCTGAAAAACGCCGGGATTCAAACCATTGCGGAGCTGGTACAACGAACCGAGGCTCAGATGATGGACACCAAAAACTTTGGGGTCAAGTCCCTCAACGAAATTAAAGAAATGTTAACTGAAATGGGACTCTCTTTTGGTATGAAGCTGGAAGGTTTTACGCCATCTCCCCCTTCTCCAAAAGGAGAGTCGGAATAGGTTTTTCTTATGAGACATCGTAAAAATGGCCGGCCTTTAGGGCGCAATCGCTCACATCGAAGGGCCTTGTTTAGAAACCTGGTTACCTCGTTGCTTCGACACGAACGTATCGAAACCACGGAGGCCAAAGGAAAAGAGATCCGGGCCATTTCCGACAAAATGATCACGTTAGGCCTTCAAGGAGATCTTGCGTCAAGACGACAAGCTGCGGCCTACCTTCAGGATCCTAAAGTCGTTGCCCGTCTTTTTTCAGACTTGGCCCCTTTATATAAAACGCAACCGGAAGGGAAGGAAGGGGGAAAGCCCACCGAGAAGAAACGCGGTGGGGGTGGATATACCCGCTTGATTAAGACCCGTGTTCGGTATGGCGATGGGGCCCCACTTGTGATTGTGGAGCTGACAAAGAGAACCGCCTCCACTTCTGCACCGGATAAGGCGGATAAGGCTAAAAAGTCTCCTGAAACCGTCGAAAAACCGATCGAGAAAGTCGCCGCATCATAACTGCCAGGGTTGTTTCGTGTCTTATAAGTGAATTTGCATCCTAATGGCTTGTTCGTTCAAAGAAGGTTGGTCATACCTTAGTCTGTAAGAATGAAAAAGGAGACACCGATGAAAACAGCATTTTTGATTATAGCCCTGTTAGCAGGATGGACGGTCACGAAAACCATCGCCGCACCCCCTACCCCATCGCCCGCTCCCACCCCCGAGCTTAAGACGGAAACGGACAAAACCCTCTACGGATTGGGTATTGCGTTAAGCCAAAATATCGCGATTTTCAATCTGACACCCGAGGAGCTCGTACTGGTTAAGGCCGGTTTGGATGACGGGGTATTAAACAGAAAGAAACAGGTCGATATCGAACAACTTCGGCCGAAAATCGAAGAGATGGCTCGGACGAGAAGTCAGGCGTCCGCGACCATTGAGAAAGAAAAGGCCGCGGCCTTTCTGAAAAAGGCCGCGTCAGAGGCCGGCGCAACACAAACCGCGTCCGGTCTGATTATTTCTGAGGTCAAAGCGGGGACGGGGACCGCTCCCAAGCCAACCGATACCGTCAAGGTTCACTATCATGGGACGTTGATCGATGGAACGGTCTTTGATAGCTCGGTTGCGCGCGGCGAACCGGCAACCTTCCCGCTGAATGCGGTTATCCCCTGCTGGACGGAAGGTCTTCAGAAAATAAAAGTGGGTGGAAAGAGCAAGCTGATTTGCCCCTCTTCGATCGCCTATGGGGATCGCGGGGCCCCGCCGAAAATCAAGCCCGGCGCAACGATCCTATTCGATGTTGAATTGATCGAGATCGTTAAAAAGCAGTAACGGCACAACCCGAAAGAAGTAGGGGCGACGCATGCGTTGCGTAGCGTAAGGGGCGACCCGCCGGGTCGCCCCTACGCCAGGATGGCCGACAAAAGCTTCTGGGGATTTTCCTGCAAGATGGACTTCCGAAAAAAATCGACCACCTTGTGTTCGTACGCCTGCGTTCGATCCTCCTCAAGGTGGGAGGTGGTGAGAATAATGACCTCCGCGGCTTTAAGATTGGGGTCGCGTCGAAGCTCCCGAAGAAACTCAAACCCGCTCATTCGAGGCATATTGAGGTCAAGGACAATCCGATAGGGCGGCTTCATGGGCAACACAACCTTACCATCTCCACGCAGTTTTTGAAGCGCTTCCTCCCCGTCGTTTGCAACTTCAATCGGGTTGGTCAGCCCCATTTTTCGAAAAAGACGTTGAAAGGCCATGATATCGACTTCATCGTCTTCAACAAGTAAAATGCTCTTCTCAGCCATATTTCTATCTTCCACGATCTTCCCTGCTGATTGCAAGACCGACCTGAGATAATCGGTCTCACGTTGCGTTACGTTCCAAACAAATTCGCCTA
>CAZSME010000014.1:0-7375 GCA_964607665.1 uncultured Nitrospirota bacterium
AAAGAGGAGGAAAAAGAAAAAATAAGCTTTGCCCGAATGCGCCATTGGTAACACCATAAAGACTGTTTAAGCCGTCACATAAATAACAGGAAAACAAACGTTAGTCAATATCGGGTCTGTCTATTTTTCCGCGATGTGGATCGCGACAATGCCCCCGCTCCGATTCAGATAGGACACGTTTCTAAAGCCGACCTTCTTCATGTTTTCCGAAAACGCCTCCTGGTCGGGAAATTTCCGAATCGAATCGGGAAGGTATTGATAAACACCGGTGCGATCTTTTGAAACCGACCTCCCAATAACAGGAAGAACGGTAAAGGAATAAAAATCATAAATCGATCGCAGCCATCGGCCCGTGGGTCTTGAGAATTCCAGACAGACCATACGACCATTTGATTTTAAGACACGAAAGATCTCATGGAGCGCCCGATCCAGATCGGCGACGTTTCGCATACAGAAACCGGTTAGAACAACATCAATCGAATGGTCTTTCAACGAAAGCCGTTCCGCGTTGGTGCGAAGAAAAACGATATCCGCCAAGGCCCTGGCCGAGCGCGCGACACGCTTGAGCTTGCTCTGGCCGATTTGCAACATCGGCTCATTCAGATCGGCCGCGATCACAATCCCGTTTTCCCCGACCCGATGGGCCGCTAAAATAGAAAGATCGGCGGTGCCGGCCCCAATATCCAGAACCCGCTCCCCCGGACGAATCCCGGCCAGCCGCACCGTATCACGCTTCCAGCCATGATGCAGGCCAAACGAAAGCAGGGTATTGTTTAGATCATAATAGCGCGCGATCGAAGAGAACATCCCCTGAACCGCCCGCTCTTTATCCCAACCCGTTTCGGACATTTTCAATCTCCTGTAATATCACCGAGCGATTCCATTTCACCTTATGAAGGGCCGTCTCACGGAATGATTTAACGGTAAAACCGCTTGGAGTCGCGGTGACCGTGACGGCGCCGTCTTCGTCGGTTCGATAAACCGTTATCCCCTGCCGTTTGTACGCGTCCAAAACGGTTGGATGCGGATGGCCATAACGATTCCGTTTTCCAACGGAAAAAACCACAACCTGCGGCGAGACGGCTTTTATGAAACGTTCATTGAGGCTTCCCCGGCTCCCATGATGCGGAACCTTCAGAATATCGCTTTGCCATATTTCCTGACGTTCCAAGAGGGCGTCTATGGCCTCGTTCTCAATATCCCCGGTCAACAGAAACGAAACGGGGCCGAACGCGGGACAGGAGAGCCGAAAGACAACCGAGGCATTATTCGGGTCGTTTTCATTGTACATCTCTCCTTCCGCCGGATTCAGGAAGTCAATCAAGCATCCCTCGATTTCGATCGTGTCGGCACGGCGCACTGCGCGCGAGGGGATCCCCTTTTCCCGTATCGTGTCTAAAAAGGATTGATAAAACGGAAACGGCGAGGTCATCCCATTTGTAAGAACCGCTCCCACATGAAACTTCCGGATAATGTACGGCATTCCGCCGACATGATCAAGCTGGGGGTGTGTCGCGACCAGATAATCCAAGTTATGGATTTTTTTCTCCCAAAGATAAGGGGCCACGGCCGATTTCCCCCGATCCCGCGGCCCCCCCGATCCCGCGTCAACCAGTAGTGTGGCCCCTTCTGGAAATTCGACCAGGGCGGCGTCCCCCTGTCCCACATCCAAAAAGGTGACCTGAACGGCTTTAGGGGGAAGACGAACAGGCCACAAGAAAACAATAAAGGACAACGCAACGGCAACGCCCATTCCCTTTCGCGAAACCGGCCGGGCCAAGAGAATTAGAAAGGCAAGATAAAACAGAACAATCAGTAACAGATGCGGAGCGGTAAAATGAAGGTCGGCGCCCGGAATGTTTGCAAAAAAAGAGGTGATCTTAAAATAAAACGAACCCAGCGCGTCATGCCAGGACGCCAGCGGGAAATGGGCCCCAAAAAGCGATAAAACAGCGGAGATAAACCCGAACGGAACAATGACCCATCCGGCAAAGGGAACGATGACCAGGTTGCTCACAAATCCGATCCAGCTGAATTGGTGAAAATAATAGAGGGTTAACGGGGCCGTTCCCAGTGTTGCGCCAAACGATGAAAGCAGCAGAAGGGTCATCGGGCGGCCCAATGGGGCAAGCTTGCGCCACAGCGGCAACGAAAGGGATAAATCTTCGGACGCCGTTGCGCTTATTGGGTCAATCGGTTTGACCGGTGCGGTTGCCCCCCACCATTCGATCACAAGAACAATAAAAAGAACCGCGAGGAAGGAAAGCTGAAAGGAGATATCAAAGATTGTTTGAGGCCGCGGGATTAAAATAATCAGGGCCGCTAAAGCAAGGGCGATTTTGATGTCGTTTAATCGGCCGATCCAAATCGCAAGAAGATAGGTCAATATCATCACCAGCGATCGCTGCGTGGCCACGGCCGAGCCGGACAACAGGGTATAGACGGTGACCACAGCCGCCGTAATCAACGCGGCCCATTGGGTTGGAATCTTAACAAGCGAAAGCCGTAATAAGGCGGGGGCCGGAAGATGAAGCAGGATGAATCGAGATAGGCCAAACACAAACAGGGCAATCATCGCCAAATGCGAACCGGAAATCGACAGGATATGGTTTGTCCCGGAGTCGGTGAAGACGTCTCGGATCGGATCGGTCAGGTACCCCGACTCGCCCATCAGCATCGCCAGTAAAATCGGGGACGTCACCCCATCGTGCGAGAGATCGGCCCGCATCTTTTGTCGGATCGCCTCTCGATAACGATAGATCTGTTTTAGAAAGCGGTTGCCTCCCTCGCCCACCTTTTTTATTTGGCCTTCATCCGGGAGCGTCATGACCCCCGAAAATCCCTGTCGTTCCAGATAATCGGACACGGGGAACGCGCCGGGATTTCCAAACTGTTCCGGTCGATGCAGCAATAAATCCATTTCAACCCGATCACCATATTCAAGTTGGGTTTCCGGGGTGAGAAGCGTCAGACGAAACAGGCCGTCAACCGGCGTGGGGCCAGCATGGGTTAACAGGGCGTCTCCCCGCATCGGCAGCATGACCCGATTGGCCGCGTGTTGAGGGGGGGCCGCTACCTCTGCCCGGACACGCACGGGACGATTCAGATAGGCGCTTAACTGTTCGGGGTCCGCCAGGGGCGCGGTGAGTTGGGGAAGCATAAATCCGATGCCACCGATGACAAAAACCGAAACCGGCACGCGAGGTCCTTCTCTGAACATCAACTCGATGGACGGAATAAGCAAAATTAAAAGGCCGGTGAGGAGCGGAAAATAGGAAAACGCTTCCGAGAGAAGAAGGCCGCAAATAAAGCTGGCCGATGCGGTTACAAGCGGTTTTTTACCAATCGGACCCCTCGCGTTATTATCGGAGTTGGAGGTAGCCGGCAACAATCATCGCCGCAATAATACCAAACAGGACAAACACAACACAGCCGCACCCGATCCGATTGACGGCGGCGACATCCTGGGCCATCTCCCTTTTTTTACTTTTACGTCGAATCACGGTCTACCCAAAGGAACGGGCTTATCCGATTTGGAACCGGACGAGGAAAGGTCGTCATCCGTAGGGCAGGTGCGATCGCTTCCACAACTGGTAAGGGTAAATTGATCCCGATCCTCTGTCAGGGCATAGGGGGTCTCCCAGGGATCAAGAGCGGCATCCTGCCCTTTGGATGAAAAATGGGCGCGGAAGAATCCCCCCAGGTCCTCCGGCAGACGGTTTTGTTCCTTATAGTAGGTTTGCAGCGCCGGAACATATTGAGCCAGCGCCATGTAGGTCATCGTGTAGTACGACGCCTGTTTGGCCATCTTAAGATATCGTCCATACTGATCCGCGGCGCCGCGCATTGTGTACAGGATCAGAACAATCGGAAGTAATCGCCATAAAAATCGAGTCATGAGAGCCCCTCACGCCGTTTGCGGGCCGTTTCGATAATTCTTGAGCCGAAGCCAACATTGGAGGCCAGGGTGTCAAAAAAGGCGTCCCGGCTTAACTCCAGCACCTGTGAGTGCTCAACAGCGGTCACTGTTGCCGTACGTGGCGCGGTGGTTAAAAGCGCGATCTCCCCCATAAAATCGCCGGCATCCAGTGTTCCCACCGGTTTGCCTTTTTTAGTCACCTCGAGTTTTCCGGATAGCACAACGTAGAAATGGCTGCCGACATCCCCTTCCTGCATCAGCACCTCTCCGGCAGGCACGGGGCGTCTCTCCGCCCGTTTCAGAAAATAGGCCACTTCGTTCGCGGTCATCTCCGAAAACAGCGGCGAGCGGCGCAATTGATGTGAAAGACGCAGCCAGAGCGTGACCTCTTCTTTCTTCAGTGATGAGGCGGCAATGGCCTGGTCAAACGCGGCGCGCGATATGGAAATAATTTGTGTCGGGATCAACGCCTGCACCGACGCGGTTCGGGCACTGTCGCTCAACAGGGCCATTTCTCCGAAGGCATCCCCCGGCACCAGTTCAGCTACCGGCTCCTGTCGGCCGCTTTCGTATTTCCGCAAAACCGCCATTTTCCCACGGTGAATAATAAAAAACTGATCGCCCATGGTTCCCTGACGCACCGCGTAGGAACGCGCGGGCACGTCAAGGAGCAACGATTCTGCCGCGATTGCTTGCAAGGCCTCTTGGGGCAGTGTCGCAAAGAACGGGGTTTGGACCAAAACCTTCGTAATGGTGTCGAGTTCACTGGCCCGTGGTGACGAGGTTTTTGCAGAGCGTCTTTCTCGCCAAACGCGAACAGACCACCAAAAAATAGCAACAAGCGCTCCACCGGTGGCAATAACAGTCCCCGCCAGCAACGCCCCTAATAAAATCCAGGTGGCCACTGAGCTTTGTCCTGTTTCACTCAGGGTGGTCACCAGCGCGGGGATAAGACCCTTCTCCAACGCCTCACCAAAAAAGACCAGACCGATGTAGCCCCATACCGGATAGAGCAGGGCGAAGACCATAAACAGCGCCTCGGAAGAAAACAGGTTCCCACGTTGAAAAATTCGTTTCCAGAGCTGACCGGAGAGATAGGCACGCGCATCTTGTCCAATCGATTCCTGTCCGGTCTTGGCCTTTGCAAACTCAATGAGCGGGCCGGCGCCAAATGGTCGTAGCATCCACCAAAGGGCCAGGATCGCCCCGGCCAGCGCGCCGATAAAAAAGTCAGGGGGGAAAAAGCCTCTCCGATACGCCTCATAAAGGCCCACCACGGCAAGCGGGGGGGCGGCCAGTTCCGAAAGGGCCAACGATATACGTCCCTTTGGACCGGCAACTTGAATGTCGCGAGGGTCACACCAAACGAAAGGAATCCATAAAAACCAGGCCATCCCAATCCGCCAGGGCCACGTTCCGGCCTGAGCTAAGACCATCGTTGCAAGGAGAGAACGGAGCGAAAGGGTAAAGGCCATCGACATCCATATTGCAAAGAGTCCCACATTGCTGACGTTCAGGGGGGGCAAGGGTTCCGCCATCAGGAATCCAATGGCCGCAAGATATAAAAGAAGGGGAATGGCAATCCAGAGTCCCACGCCCCGGATACCTCGCGCCTTTTTGGGAAGCGGTAGTCGGAGGCCTAAAACCCACATCCCAAATTTCCGGCCGGAGGGAATGGGGCCGGACTCCGGAATCAGAAATCCGTTGGCCTGTAACGCGGAGACCGATTTTAGAAAGGCCAGCAGGCCGAGCCCCCGTCCCTGTTCGAGTCGATCGCGCAGAATATCGCCCACCGTCTTTTTTCCATCGAGTCGGGACAAAATGGTCCAGTCGACAGAAGGAATCGTTATATAGCGGCCTGTATCGGCGCGGCGCACCACACAGGAGCCATCGGGTTGCGGATGGGGCGTGACATCCTTGTGAAAGCGCAACGCGAGACTCTCGATTCTCTGAATCGGGGTTTCTTTTGGATTTAACCCAGCCGCGGTGTTGCTCATGAGGCCATCTCCTTACGCCCTCTTCGCCAATGAGGCGACAGCGTATACCCTTATGGGGAAAGAATGCAACGGCCTACTCACCCGGCTCGGTCATCTTGATGGGGTCTAAAATCTTCTCGGCTTCTTTCGCGGAGAGGATCCCCTTTTCCACCACAATCTCCCGAAGTGATTGTCCGGTTGCCGCGGATGTCTTGGCGACCGCGGCGGCCGCTTCGTAACCAATCGATGGGTTTAATATCGTGGCCAACCCGACGCTGGTTTCGGCATAGGTTCGACACCGTTCGCGATTTACGGCGATTCCCCGGACGCACCGATCTGCAAAAAGATGTAACGTGTTGGTTAAAATCTCCATCGACTGCAGCAGATTAAAATTCACGATCGGCATCATCACATTGAGCTCCAGTTGGCCGGCCTGGGCGGCCATCGCTACCGTCAGATCGTTTCCAATGACATGAAAGCAGACCATGTTGGTCACCTCCGCCATCACCGGATTGACCTTGCCGGGCATAATGGACGACCCGGGCTGAACCGGCGGAAGTGTGATCTCCCCCAAACCGGTTCGCGGCCCGGAGGAAAGGAGGCGCAGGTCGTTTGCAATGCGGATCAGCTCAATAGCCAACCCTTTCAGCGCGCCTGAGAAGGTGACAAAATCGGCCAGGCTTTGCATCCGTTCAAATAAATTTTGAGATGGGATCAGCGGCAGTCCGGAAATTTTTGCCAGTGCGGCCACGACCTTTTTTTGATAGTGCGGATGGGTATTGATACCGGTTCCGGCCGCCGAGCCGCCCAGCCCCAGCTCGTAGAGTCCCGCGGAGGCCGCTTCGATTTTTTCCCGCGCCTGCCGCATCGCTTGGGCATAGCCTGAAAACTCCTGTCCCAACCGAATCGGCACCGCGTCTTGCAAATGGGTTCGGCCCGACTTGATGACATCGTCAAACGCGGCGGCCTTTTGCCGTAACGTTTTTTCCATTTCCGAAACGGCCTTCAAAAGCGGGGCCCGCATCAGCAGCGCGGCGACCCGCATTGCTGTTGGAAAGATATCGTTGGTTGACTGCGACATATTGACATGATCGTTGGGATGGACGAGCTTGTATTCCCCCCGTTTTCCGCCCAAAAGTTCAATCGCGCGGTTTGCAATCACCTCGTTGGTATTCATGTTGTGGGATGTCCCCGCGCCGGCCTGAAAGACATCCACGACAAACTGATCGTCCCATTTTCCATCGATGACCTCGGTCGCCGCCTTTTGAATGACGGCTGCTACTTGCGGATCAAGCTTTTTTAATGATTTGTTGGCCTCGGCCGCGGCCCATTTCACCATCGCGGTTGCCTGAATAAAGGTCGGATGCGGATGAAGCCCGCTGATGGGGAAGTTGGCAACGGCCCGTGCGGTTTGAACGCCATAATAGGCCGACTCCGGCACCTCTAATGTTCCCAATGTATCTTTTTCAATGCGCATGCG
>CAZSME010000014.1:7475-14439 GCA_964607665.1 uncultured Nitrospirota bacterium
TCCGCCTCCGAACTCCTGAATCGATTCGGTTCCGAGATTCGAGGTCATGATCTGGACCGTGTTTCGAAAGTCAACAACACGCCCTTTTCCATCGGTCAGCCTTCCATCGTCTAAGACTTGGAGCAAGACCGAAACGGCGTCGACGTGGGCCTTTTCAATTTCATCAAACAGGATGACTGAATAGGGGCGGCGCCGCACCGCCTCAGTCAGCTGCCCTCCCTCGTCATGTCCCACATATCCCGGTGGCGCCCCGATCAGCCGTGCCACCGCATGTTTTTCCATATACTCCGACATGTCGATTCGGATCAGGGCCTGTTCGTCGTCAAACAGAAACTCGGCCAATGCGCGCGCCGTCTCGGTTTTGCCGACGCCGGTGGGGCCCATAAAGATAAACGAGCCGAGCGGGCGATTGGGATCGGCCATCCCGGCGCGGGCCCGACGAATCGCGTTGGAAACCGCCAGAATCGCCTCGCGCTGCCCGACAACGCGTTGTTGAATCCGCTGCTCCATATGGGTCAGTTTTTCAGCCTCCCCTTCAATGATCCGGGTCACCGGAATCCGGGTCCATTTGGAGACAATTTCGGCGACATCCTCCGGGTCGACTTCTTCTTTTAGCATCTTGTGGGTGGCTTGCAGTTCCTGTAAGCGGCGATTTTCTTCGGAAAGGGCGCGGCTCAATTGGGTCAGTGTTCCATAGCGTAACTCCGCGGCCTTTTCAAGATTGCCCGTCCGCTCCGCTTGATCGGCCTGTGTCCGGGCCTCTTCGATATCCGCGGTCATTTTCCGTATTCGGGCAATCACATCCTTCTCTTTGTTCCAGTGGATCGCCAGCTGATCGGCCTCTTTTTTTAACCCGGCCAGATCCTCATCTAATTTCGCGAGTCGTTCTTTCGATGCCGCGTCCTCCTCTTTTTTGATCGCCTCCCGTTCGATCTCCATTTGGCGAATCTTCCGGATCCGCTCATCCAGTTCCGTGGGCATCGAGTCGATTTCCATACGAAGGCGGGAGGCCGCTTCGTCGATCAGGTCAATCGCCTTATCCGGCAAAAACCGGTCGGAGATATAGCGATGCGAAAGGCGGCTGGCCGCAACCAGCGCGGCATCCTGAATCCGCACGCCGTGATGCACTTCGTATCGTTCTTTCAGTCCGCGCAGGATGGAGGTGGTTTGCTCAACATTCGGCTCGTCCACGAGAATTGGCTGAAACCGTCGTTCCAACGCGGCATCTTTTTCAATATGCTTTCGATATTCGTTCGTCGTGGTCGCGCCGACGGCGCGCAGTTCTCCGCGTGCGAGCGCCGGCTTTAACATGTTCGACGCGTCGATGGCCCCTTCCGCGGCCCCTGCGCCAACCAACGTGTGCAGTTCATCAATGAACAAAATGACTTTTCCCTGTGAGTCGATGACCTCTTTGATAACGGCTTTGAGTCGTTCTTCAAACTCGCCGCGAAATTTTGTTCCGGCGATGAGCGCGCCCATGTCTAACGCGTGCACCTTTTTTTCTTTCAATCCCTCTGGAACATCGCCGGAGACCATTCGCTGTGCCAGACCTTCCGCGATGGCGGTTTTCCCCACCCCCGGCTCGCCAATGAGGACCGGGTTGTTCTTGGTTCGGCGGGAGAGGACCTGAATCACGCGGCGAATCTCGTCATCGCGCCCTACCACCGGATCCAGTTTGCCGCGATGCGCCAGATCGGTCAGATCACGCGCATAACGGGCCAGCGCCTGATATTTTCCTTCCGGCGAGGGATCGGTCACCCGGTGCGAGCCGCGAATATTGACCAGTGCGGATAACACCTGCTCCCGCTTCACCCCTTCTTTCCGAAGCAAGGCATGCATCGCCCCTTTTTCATCCAACAGGGCCAGAAAGAGATGTTCCGTGCTGATATATTCGTCTTTGAGCGATTCGGCCTCGGTTTCGGCCCGATCCAAAAGGGCAACCGTTCCCGGTGCAACATAAAGGGTCCCAACCGCGCCGGGACCCGACACCTCCGGAAGATGCCTCATCTGGCCCTGAAGCGTTACATGGAGTGCGTCCACCGAGACACCGATCTTTTTTAGGAGGGCCGGGACGATGCCGTCCGGTTGTGTGAGCAACGCCAATGCGATATGGATTTCATCCACCTGCTGATGCCGTGATTTCTCGGCAATCCGTTGCGCCTCGACAAAGGCATCCTGCGCTTTTAATGTGAGTCGATCCTGTCTCATGCTGTTTATCAAATAAGCATTTTTTTCGGAAATTCAAGGCTGCTTCATCCCGTCTGCTTTAAGCAGCCCCGCGTTCATGGTAGGGGCGGTTCGCGAACCGCCCCTACATTTGGATTTTCATGGTCTAATCCCCATTTCAAAGGGTTACTGATGATATATTCGCGTATCTGTTGTAGGGATTTTTCGTCCCGGATAATCTGTTCGTAATAGTTGCGTTGCCAGATAGGGGCCCCGGATGAACCGTTCAATTCATTAATACGTTGGGTTGATACTGTCTTGAATGCTCCAATCAACCGTCCCAGTGGTTTCCTTGTTACGGGTTTGGCAATGGCGATTTGTGTAGGGGCGGTTCGCGAACCGCCCCTACCAGAACCGCTCGTACTATCGTCATTTAGAATCACAATAATTCCATGCAAATGATTCGGCATAACGATCCACGCATCCAATTCAATATACGCGTATTGCGTGGCCAACCATTCCCATGTGTTAGCCATAATCCGTCCTACCTCATTCAATTGCATCTCCCCATTCATAATATCTCCAAAAAGGCACTCGCGACCCCGTGTACAGATTGTCACAAAATACGCGCCTGCCTGAATATAATCGTACCCTTTTAGCCGGATAGAATTGCGACGGTGTTTATCTGAACCGTTCACTGCTGAAGGCCGGGTTTGTCGGGGCGGTTCGCATTGCAGATTTGGTGGTAGGGGCGGTTCGCGAACCGCCCCTACATTATCCATTTTTTTGGGTAATTGCCGATAACAAGGGGTGCTTCCATACATCTGCTGACTGGTCAACACCTCGCCATGATCCGCAACCCTCTTTTCTGTCGCCATTGCTTCATCAGACCTATACGCCTATCCGCAGTCGTAAAAAATGAGTTTTTCAACAGCCTGTTAGGGCCCGTAAGAGGGTCACAGCGCCTTGAGGACCGTTTCCCATTGGAACGCAAAGTGGATGGGCAAACCCAAACCGGCCCTTTCTGGAGCATCTTGTCTAAAATGGGCCCCAATACTTTCTTTGCGGGCCTTCGCGGCGGCGATCATCGCGGCGGCAACCATCACCAGGTTACGGGTTTCTAGTGCCGGTCGAGATAAAGCGTTTGGGGGTAAGGCCGATCGCAATTCGCGCCACGTTTTTGTTGCCCTCTCGAGGGAAACATCCGATCGAATAATGCCCACGTTGTCCCACATCATCTGCTTGAGCTTCTTTTGAATCGCCGCATCGATTTCGTTAGGGTGTTCAGGGGAGGCCGCCGGTAACGGATCTATCGGCATCTGTTCGCATCCCGTGTTAATTGTTGCAGCGGCCTCGCCCACGCGCGCGCCGAAGACCAGTCCTTCGAGAAGGGCATTCGATGCCAGCCGATTGGCGCCATGCACGCCGGTTGCCGCGACCTCTCCCGCGGCCCATAATCGGTCAATGCTCGTTTTGCCCTTTCGGTCTGTTTTAATCCCACCCATGACGTAGTGCGCGGCAGGGGCAATCGGAATCCGATCTTTGGAGAGATCCAGTCCCCAGGCCTGACATGCGGCATAAATGGTCGGAAACCGTTTTTGTAAAACAGCAGACGGAAGATGGGTAATATCAAGAAAGACCGCCCGGTCTCCCCCCGGACCCATTTCGTTCACAATCGCATGGGTTACAATATCGCGTGGGGCCAGCTCGCCATCGGGATGATAGGAGGCCATAAATCGCTTCCCCGTGCTATTTAAGAGCCGTGCCCCTTCACCGCGCATCGCCTCCGAGAGCAGAAACGGCGGTGCCGTGGGCAGGGACAACGCGGTGGGATGAAACTGGACAAACTCCATATCTTCCATCACCGCGCCGGCGGAAAGCGCCATGGCCAGGCCGTCGCCGGTTGCGACCGCGGGATTCGTCGTCCGGCTAAAAACCTGACCGGCCCCGCCGGTGGCCAACATCACCCCTTGGGCGAGAATGGGATAGACGGCGCCTTGTTTTTCATCCAATACCCATACCCCGCGACAGGACCCGTTGTCGATAATCAGATCCATTGCAAAATGATTGCGGAGAAGCTGCAGGTTGGGGAGGCTTCGTGCTTTGCTGATGAGGGTTTTAATAATCTCGTTACCGGTGGCATCGCCCTGAGCCCTCAGAATACGCGGTTCCCGGTGTGCCCCTTCCAACGCGGTGGCAAACTGATCGCCGATCTTGTCGAACGTTGCCCCCCAGGCAATCAGCTCTTGTACGCGCTCGGGCCCTTCCTCGACGAGCACCCGAACCGCTTCGGGGTCACAGAGTCCCCGTCCTGCGTCGAGGGTGTCCTGATAATGGGACGCGATCTCGGCCTCTTCCTCATTGAGGGCGGCCGCAATCCCCCCCTGTGCCTTTTGCGAAGAGGACTCGGTGCCTTTATTCAGCATTAAAACCGGTCCATAACGGGAGGCCCCAATTGCGGCGCGTAAGCCGGCGACGCCACTCCCCACAACAAGAAAATCGGTGGTCATGGGTTGACTCATGGCGCCCCCCTTCCCCCTTCTCCGTTGGGAGCACGGCCCATCCCCCAGGGAGGATCCCCTCGAATCTCTAAAAGACGCGGGGGATCATCGGTGTTCCAGCCAAAAAGGGCCTGCCCCGATGCCATCAACGGTTCTTTGCCAGGAATCGTCCACGTTCCTTCCCAATAGATGGAGGTCCATACGATCTCGTTCGTCATCTCAACGCGATTGAGTTGCATTTTGACCTTTATTTCTGAAAACGTCGCGATATCCCGTTCGATCTGTTCTTGTAAAAGGGAACGACCTAAAAAAGCGGGTGAAAGGTGAAGGGAGAGTCGGCTTGGATCTTTTTTTTGATAGGATGCTGCGATGCTGTTTAATGCCGTTTCAATCCGGGCCACCTGAATGGCAACCGGCGAGGGGGGCTTGGGGGCACTTGCACAGCCCTCCCAACAAACGAGGGCGACGATAAAAAACGGAAGCAGGTTTCTTCTTTTCGAGGAAGAAAAAGATGACGGGAGCAACGTGCCTCTGATAAGATAGCCGTGGGATGCAACCATGTCCCATTATAGTGGAACATAAGAAAGTGGGTCAACGTACTTATCTGTTCCCCACAATAAGCCCAAACCGGAGGAAAGGGTCGATATGTCGCGTGTGATTAAGAAACGAAGAAAAAAGATGAGAAAGCACAAATACGAGAAGATGCTCAAGAGAATACGGCACAAGAACAAGTAACAGGACGTGGGGCGGTAGAAGTAGGGGCGACCCGGCGGGTCGCCCCTACGTTTTTCCTCAAGAAGGCCCGGCTACTTCGTCGGCGGGTCGCAGGGGTCGCCGATACCATCCGCGTCGGTGTCGGCCTGATCGGCATTTTTCACCAAAATACAATTATCGGTTTCATCGGGGACCTTATCGTTGTCATCATCCGGGTCGCAGAGATCGCCCTTTTTATCTTGATCGGTATCGGTTTGAGTCGAGTTTCCTGTCGTGGGGCAGTTATCGGTTTCATCCGCCACCCCGTCATCGTCATCGTCCCAATCGCAGGGATCGCCAATGCGGTCCCCTTCCGCATCGGCCTGATCGGCGTTTTTCATGAGCAGGCAGTTATCGGTCTCATCGGAGACCCCATCGTTGTCATCATCCGGGTCGCAAGCATTCCCGACCTTATCTTTATCGGTGTCGGTTTGTGTGGTGTTGGATGTGATCGGGCAGTTGTCGTCGGGATCGGCAATCCCGTCGTCATCATCGTCCCAATCGCACGGATCGCCAATGCCATCACTGTCCGCGTCGGTTTGAGCCGGCTCGGAGGTGAGGGGACAGTTATCGGTTGTATCCATCACCCCATCGTTGTCATCATCCGGGTCGCAGGCATTGCCGATCTTATCTTTATCCGTATCCGTCTGAGTGGTATTGGATGTCGTGGGACAGTTGTCGTCGGTATCGGCGATACCGTCGTCATCGTCATCCCCATCACAGGTATCGCCAATGCCGTCTTTTTCGGCATCGGCCTGATCGGCATTTTTCATCAACGGACAGTTATCGGTTTCATCCAGAACCCCGTCGTTATCATCGTCCTGATCGCAGGTGTTCCCAATTTTATCTTCGTCGGTATCGGTTTGTGTGGTATTGACGGTTTTTGGGCAGTTGTCCCGATTGTCTGGAACACCGTCGCCATCATTATCCAAATCACACGCATCGCCGATCCCGTCTTTGTCGCTATCGGATTGCGAAACGTTTCCCAGCATGGGACAGTTATCGGCCTCATCCAGGACCTTATCGTTATCGTCATCTGGGTCGCAGGCATTCCCAATCTTGTCCAGATCGGTATCCATTTGGGTGGTGTTCGCCACCAAGAGACAGTTGTCGTCGTCATCGGAGATGCCATCATTATCGTCATCGGAATCGCAGATATCGCCAATGCCATCGCGGTCCGCGTCTGCTTGGCTGTCTTTGGGCGTCATCGGACAATTATCGGTGGCATCCGGTAGGCCATCGCCATCGTCATCGTCGTCACAGGAATTTCCAATTTTATCCCGATCGGTATCGGTTTGGATGGTATTGGAAACCAGCGGGCAATTGTCGGTCAGATCGGGCACCCCATCTTCGTCATCGTCCAGATCACAGGGGTCACCAATGCCATCCCGATCGGCATCGGCCTGATCGGGGTTGTCCATCAGCATACAGTTGTCTTTTTCGTCGGGATCGCCATCGCCATCGTCGTCGGCATCGCAGATGTTTCCGATGCCGTCCTTATCGGTGTCGGTTTGATTGGAGTTCGCCGTTTCAGGGCAGTTGTC
>CAZSME010000015.1:0-14332 GCA_964607665.1 uncultured Nitrospirota bacterium
GGCCTGTGGATGAGACGGGGATAAACTCGGTTGCCCCTTCAACCAAACCGAGCATCGCTGCGGAAAGAAGCTCTGTCATACGACGGAATAGACCAATCGCTTCCCATGGTCCTCCCTATTGTCGACGTATCGCCAAAAAACCCTTTTGAGATTATTGAACGGTACCGAAAACAGAAGTGGCACACTCCGCAACACTCGCACCCTGTATCTCACCCGGCACGACCTCAACCGTGATGCTAGAAGAATCGATTGTACCATCCGTATCTGGATCGCCAAGGCTAAACCCTATCTCCACAGGCCCTCCCACGCCGTCACCCAGGGTAACATCGGAGTCACTTAGCGTCCCCTTTGTAGCAGTGACCTTGATTGTTGTCCCAGCAGGCAATATATTGTTATTTACATCGCCGAGCGTAAAGATAAAACTCTGGCGACCGCTGGGGCCTACTGTAAAAGTCGTGGGGCTTATCGTACATGTGCCTATGAACCCTGTAAAGGCAAGTCTTATATCATCCCAGACCAGTTTGCTATTTTGACATCCTGAGTCCGGTTGCGCCAGCTCGCATCCGGGGCCATCCCATAAACCATTGGGATCATCAAATAGTCCATTGCCATTTGCGTCCACAAACGGTTCAAAACTCTCCCCCGCAGAGGCCTCCCGAACCCCATTATTGTTTTTGTCAAGAAACGGCTCAGACAAATCAAAAACCTCCTCGCCCAAATCAAACAACCCATTCCCGTTGGCATCGTTAAACCCTTCTTCCCCCGGCACGGTTGCTAAAACGGTTACCCAGCCGTCAGTCGGGTTTAAGTCCCCCGGGAGAACGTCAATCGGGTCCGGCGCCTGTGTCCGCAATTCCACTGAAGTTAACCCGGTTTCGTCGGTAACATTACTTGTGTCAATGGCGCCGGCCTCGGTATAAAACGATATGGAAGTCCCTTTCAAGACATTGAAGTTACCAAACCGATCGGCAACAAAGGCGGTGATTGTTGATTCGATTCCCGAAAATACCAACCCTGGGATATTTAGCGGGCTGGCGGCCAAGCTGAAATGGGGGGCCGAGGCGACACTACCGCCAATCGAAATCGTGGGGGAACTTGAAGAAAAGGTCGTCCCATCGGTGGTGACGGACGCGTTAATTGTAACCGATCCGGTGACCGCGCCGCTGCGTAAAATGGCCTTCGCAAAACCGTCTTTTGTAGACCCTGTTGCGGTCGTCGCTTGCGCCGACTCGGTCGCATTAACATCACCGATATACTCCCCGCCATTGGAAGGCAGTTTTCCACCACTGGGGCCTAACATCGAAAAGCTTACCGCCGTGCCATCCACCACCGGATTGCCATTCACATCATTCACTAAAAAGGTGATGGTTGAGACTTCGACCTGTCCAGACCCCTTAACGCCGATAACCTGCGGGGAAGCAGAAACAAACTCGATCGATCCGGTATCCGGCGCGATAACCGTGATCTGAGCCGAGATATTAATCACATCTCCCGCTTTAACAGTAATGGTTGCTGTTCCCCCATTCGTATCCCCTGCGGTAAACGTGGCTTTGGCAACGCCACTCACCGTTGTTGCCTGACCGGTCACGCTGCCGAGCGATGTGTCGCCGGTAACAGAAAAGGTAACCGTCGTCCCATCGGGCACAGTCGCGTTGTTTGCATCCGTGACGGTTGCAGTGATACTCACCGTGCCGCCAAAGGTAACTGTCGGTGTATTGAGTACCAACGTAATCGTTTTAGGGGCTGTGGCGCTCGTCCCGCTCCCGGGTGTGGTCCCCCCACCCGTCTGGGCGGGAGGAAGGGTAATACCTGTTGACCCATCTTCCGCGCAGGAGATACACATAAAGGTCAGTAATATTAAAAAAAGAACCCGGCTCTTCCGCATCCGTCCTCCTCCATACATCATTAATAAAAAGACACTGCCCGGCACAACCTGCCGATTTAGAACCGGTCCAGTGTAGTTTTCTTTTACCGATCTGTCAAGGGAAAGGGGAAAATTTTATTTAATGCCCGAATATCCCTGACTGAAAAGATTGAGAGAGGCAAGAAGGTATGGGTACTGGAGAAAAACAAAAATCGCTTGACAGGGCCAAATCGTTCCACTTATTATTTCGTTCCCTGCAGACCCTACTAAAAGGGAGGGCAGGGGACGATAGGGTCCCATTTTTTATTAAACAGGAGAGAAAAGCATGAAAGGTTTTACAGGGTTTGTGATGGCTACGTTTAGTTTCGTTGTTGTCGGGACGGCCTTTGCCTATACGGAAGCGCCGGTCACCGATGGAGGAACGGTATCCGGCAAGGTTTCGTTTAAAGGGGCGCAGCCGGCTCCCGAAAAGTTCGAGTTTGCAAAGTTTCCTCAAGCCAAGTTTTGCTCGCAGGTCGATTCCGACGGCAAACCGGGCAGCGGGGAGGGTCATCGCCTTCGTCAGGACATTAAGGTCAACGGCGGTGGATTGGCCGACGCCGTGGTTTATATCACCAATATCGAAAAGGGAAAGGCGATGAAAGTCCCCCATACGCAGATCACGGCCGATACCTGCCGCTTTTTGATACAGGGTGGGCCCTCCAAAGCGGTGGGCGTCATCCTCAACGACAAAACCAGTGGCGCGGTTGCGGTGACCAATAACGATGCCGATCCATCGGAAGAAAAGTCAGCCAAGGGGGTTTTGCACAATCCGCATGGCTATGCGATCGCCGGCGCGGTTAGCACAACGCTCTTCAATAAGCCGGTTCCGACAAAAGGCCAGACCATCACCGAAAAGGTCAAGCCGATCTGGTTTAAAAAGGCCGATGCGTTTATGAAGGTCGAGTGCGATCAGCACAATTACATGAATGTCTGGGCCCTGCCGGTGGAAAACCCGTATTATGCGATTGTGAACGACGATGGAACCTTCTCCATTGATCAGGTCCCGCCGGGGAAATACGAGGTCGCGGCCTTTCATCCCAAGCTGGGATTTAAAAAGATGGAGCTGGAAGTGCCGGCCAAAGGCAAGGCCGCTGCTAATTTCGAATTCGCCCCAAAATAGTCTCCTCGTCATCAATAGGCGTCGGTCCTCCACGGGGCCGACGCCTATTTTTTACACACACCCCACCCCTGCACGGCAAAAATCGTTATTGCAACCTCTTCTCCCATTGTGATATAAATCCCTAACGGGTTTTTTGTTTTTCTCGAAGTGGGCGGAAACAGGGCCCACTTTTTTATTTCTGCCGATACCGATTGGAAACTCCGGAAAAGGCACGTTAAGGAGGACGATTTATCATGAATCGAGAGTTGATCTCCGTTATTTCACAGCTGGAACGGGAGAAGGGGATTGAGGCGGGAAAGATTATCTCCGCGTTGGAGGCCGCGCTGGCGTCCGCGGCACGCAAAAAATATGGCGGTACCGATAACATTCGGGTTCGACTGGACCCGCAAACAGGGGAAATCGAGGCGGTTTATTTGAAAAAGGTGGTCGAGGCCGTCACCGATGTGAAGACGGAAATCTCACTACAAGAGGCTCTAAAAATGGATGAAACCGCCGAATTGGGAGATGAGTTGGGCTCGCTGCTGGAAATGGAAGATTTGGGCCGAGTCGCCGCTCAAACCGCAAAGCAGGTGATCTTCCAAAAGGTGCGTGAGGCGGAATGGGAGTGCGTACACCGGGAGTACTCGTCCCGATCAGGCGAGATTGTCAGCGGGGTGATTGTCGGTCAGGAACGGCAGAATTATATCGTTGATCTGGGTAAGGCCGAGGCGTTGCTCCCCTCATCCGAACAGGTTCCGGGCGAAAGTTATCGCCGTGGAGATCGCATTCGGGCATATCTCTTAGAAGTCAAACCGGCCTCCAAAGGGCCCCAGATTATCCTCTCCAGAACCCATCCTAACTTTGTGGCCAAGCTGTTTGAGATGGAAGTGCCGGAGATGACCGAAGGGGTGGTCATCCTAAAAGGGGTTGTACGGGAACCCGGAGATCGAACCAAAATCTGTGTTTATTCTAAAGAGGCCAAGGTCGATCCGGTGGGGGCCTGCGTGGGGGTCCGCGGATCGCGGGTGCAGGCGGTGGTTCGAGAGCTAAGAGGGGAAAAGGTCGATATCATTACCTGGTCCGAGGACCCACGGACATTTATTGGCGAGGCACTCAGTCCCGCGGTGATTGAGAAAGTCGGCGTGAATGAGCAGGAAAAGTCCGCGCTGGTGGTGGTGTCCGATCAACAGCTCTCTCTCGCGATCGGAAAACGAGGCCAGAACGTCCGCCTCGCCTCCCGGTTGACCGGCTGGAAGCTGGACATCATCAACCAGGGTGAATACGAAAAGGAACGGGCGAAAGAGCGGGAACAGGAGATTTCCGCGGCCATTTCTCAGGAAAATAAGCTGCTTGAGGGACCGGAAGCGCAAGCAGGGGAAGAGAAGGCCACGCAAACCGCCACAGAAGGGATCGCCGCAGAACAGGCCGTCACAATGGAAAAGCCCGGAAAGGCGTAAGCCGAGTCGTCAATCATGAAAGTCCATGAGTTCGCAAAAAAGCTGGGGGTACCAACGAAAGAACTGATGGCGACCATCCATCAACTGGGGATCCAGGCCAATCACCATGCAAACACCCTTTCTGATGCGGATGAAAAAACCCTCCTGGCCCATCTTAAAAAAAGCACAAGGACCGCTTCCGTAAAAACGGTTTCAAAGGAAACACCAAAAATACGCAAGGTCGTGAAGGCCAAAACAGCCGTCGCGGCCCCGCCGCCTCCGCCCCCTCCGGCGGAAAAGAAATCGTTTATCTTAATTAAGAAAAAGGTCACGCCTCCCCCACCCCTCGAGGAACCGGTTATATCGCCTGCTCCGTTGATGCCGGCCACCCCTTCGCCTGTTTTGGTGGCCGCGCCCGTCGAGGAGAAAAAAGACCTCGCTTCTCCGGATACGACGCTTATTCCGCCCTCTTCAACGGCAGAAGCCGACACGCTTTCCACGCCGCTTCCACTCGTAGGGAAGGCCGTAGAACAAGAAGCCTCTCCGGAACAGGAGGAGAAGAAGGCCGAGAAGAAAAAAGGGAAAGGCCCGGTCAAGCCGGAGATTAAAAAAGGCCCGATCGGGAAATTCGGGGAAAAGGCAAAAAAACCGCTAACCTACTGGGGACTGGATAGCACCGCCGTTACCGCCCTCACAGAAAGCCGAAAATGGCAGGATTTCAAACCGATTCATAAAAAACAGGATCATCACAAATCCGCGCAAAAGGGCGCGGCGGCGGTTTTAGATGTTACCAAGCCTCGGAAAAAAGGGGTCAAGATCTACGAGGGGATTACGGTCAAAGAGTTTTCAGAGCTGGTCGGAGAAAAAGTCTCGGTCATTATCTCAAAGTTAATGCAGCTGGGAAAAATAGCAACGATCAATCAGCCGATTTCACTGGATGAGGCGATGCTGCTTGCCGAAGAGTTCGGGGTCCCCGCGGAGGTGGTGTCCGAAAAAACAGAAGAGGAGATTTTAAGACCTCCCTCGTTGCCGGATGATCCCACGCGGCTGATACAACGGCCCCCGGTGGTCACGATTATGGGGCATGTTGATCATGGTAAAACCTCACTCCTCGACGCGATCCGTCAGACGAAGGTTGTGGAGGGCGAGGCCGGTGGCATCACGCAGCATATTGGGGCCTATACCGTCACCGTGCACAACAAGGCCGTCACCTTTATTGACACGCCAGGACATGAGGCCTTTACCGCGATGCGGGCCCGTGGCGCAAAGGTTACCGATATTGTCATTCTGGTGGTTGCCGCGGACGATGGCGTGATGCCTCAGACCGTGGAGGCGATTAATCATGCCAAAGCGGCCAACGTGCCGATTATTGTCGCGATCAATAAAATCGATAAGCCCGAAGCGAATCCGGAACGGGTTAAAACCGCCTTAACCGAGTACGACCTGATCTCGGAGGCGTGGGGCGGTAAGACGATCTTTGCCGAAATTTCCGCAAAAAAGAAACTGGGCTTGGAGCATTTATTGGAAATGATTCTCCTGCAAGCGGAAGTTCTGGAGTTAAAGGGCGATCCTCAAAAACAGATGACCGGCGTTATTATCGAGGCAAAGCTGGATCGAGGACGAGGTCCCGTCGCCACGGTTCTGGTCCAAGAGGGAACCCTGAAAACAGGGGATGCGTTTGTCGCCGGTGTCCAATACGGACGGGTGCGTACACTGATTAACGATATGGGGGAAAAGGTAAAAGAGGCCGGGCCGGCCATGCCGGTCGAGGTCATTGGCTTTACCGGTGTTCCGGCCGCCGGTGACACCCTCGTGGTCACGCTTGATGAACGGGTGGCCAAAGCCGTGGCACAGGATCGGATGCACCTCCAGAGACGGATCGCACTGGCGCACACGCCCCGCGTGACACTGACCGATTTCTTCAGCAAGGTGCAGAAGGAAGCGATAAAAGAGCTTCGACTGGTCATTAAGGCCGATGTGCAAGGCTCCGCGGGCGCCCTGGCCGAATCGATTGAGAAGCTGTCCACCGCCGCGGTAAAAGTCCGGGTGATTCACAAAGGGGTCGGCGGTATTAGCGAGTCGGATGTCCTGCTCGCCTCGGCCTCCGAAGCCATTGTCATCGGATTTAATGTTCGGCCCGACACCTCCGCAACGGCGGCCGCCGAACAGGAGAAGGTCGATCTTCGCCTTTATACGATCATTTACGATGCCATTGAAGATGTTCGGCAAGCCATGGAGGGATTACTCGAACCGACCTATAAGGAAAATGTCGTCGGCCGGGCCGATGTGCGACAAACGTTTCAACTGCCGAAGGGGGGAAAGATTTGCGGATGCATCGTCAGCAGTGGAACCATTTCACGATCCGGCACAAAGGTGCGGGTGATCCGCGATCAGGCGGTGGCCTATGAAGGAAAGCTCGGTTCGCTTCGCCGATTCAAGGACGATGTGAAAGAGGTCTCCGCCGGTTTGGAATGCGGGATCGGCATTGAGAATTTCAATGACGTTAAGGTCGGGGATATTATCGAAGTCTATACCGAGGAAGCGGTCGCAACGAAACTGTAGGGACCTTCCATGCCAATGGTTGTGGGGATCCTGAAGGTTGACCTTTATGTTTCACAAAGTGGCTCCCTGAAAGAAAAGAGACGGGTCGTGCAGTCGGTAAAGCGTAAGATTCAAAATCAGTTCAATGTCGCCATCGCGGAAGTGGGAGAGCATGGGGACCTGTGGCAACGGGCCACGCTCGGGATCGCCGCCATCGCCAATGACGTTCGGTTTGTCAACGCGGTGCTGGATAAGGTCGAAAACACGATCGCCGCTTCTCCAGAGATTCAAATTATTCACCGGGAGATGCGATTTGTGTAAGGTCGGGCCTGTGGGTGAAAAAGCGGATAGGGAACGCTCTTTTTCCTTTTGCGACCGACAGCGGGGCACAACATGGAAGGATATAAACGGACCGATCGTGTGGGAGATCAAATCAAGATGGAGGTGGCCGATATCCTCGCGCGAAAGGCAAAAGACCCCCGCGTCGGATGGGTTACGGTGACACATGTGGTGGTCTCGGCCGATCTTTCCCACGCAAAAATTTATATCAGCCTCCCTCAAACCGGGCCTAAAGAAGAAAGAGAGGCGTTAAAGGGGCTAAAAAATGCGGCGGGATTTATTCGTTCGGAGCTGGCTCGAAGGCTGCCATTGCGGCGCGTTCCGGACCTGATCTTTTTCCCGGATCGAGAAGCAGAACAGACCACGAACCTTTTGGCATTGTTAGAGCAACTAAGTGCAAGTGAAGGGGAAGAAAAAGAACCGTGCTGACAGAAGGAATCATTAACATCGACAAGCCCGCGGAATGGACATCGCATGATGTTGTGGCGAAAATACGCTCCTTACTGGGTCACGCGAAAAGGCAGGCTGGGGAAGAGGGAAAGTTGCGTGTCGGCCATACCGGAACGCTCGACCCGATGGCCACCGGTGTTCTGCCGATCTGCTTCGGCGCGGCAACAAAAATCAGCGCGCTATTGATGAATAGTGAAAAGGAGTATGATGCGGTGTTACAATTGGGCCAGGAAACCGATACCGAGGATGCGACGGGGACGGTTTTGCGGTCAACGCCTGTTCCGGCATTCTCTTTAGAACAACTAGCGGAGACGTTCCATTCTTTTGTTGGAACGGTCATGCAGAGACCGCCGATCTATTCGGCGGTTAAAGTGAACGGGGCGCCGCTTTATCAATCGGCCCGAAAGGGGGTTGTGGTGGAAAGAGCCGCTCGCCCGATAACGATCAAGGCGATTCAGATCACCAAGGTTGCCGGCTCACAGATTTTTTTTAACGTGGTCTGCTCCAAAGGAACCTACATCCGAACCCTTTGCGCCGATATTGGCGCCCGGTTGGGGGTGGGTGGTCATATGGGTGCGCTTCGACGGGTACGCGCGGGGATTTTTTCGATTGCCGATGCGGTGCCGTTGGACCGATTTATTGAACAGTTTTTCAAGGGGGGGTGGGAAGATGCGGTCTATTCTCTGGAAGAGATTTCTACTTTTCTGCCCGATATAGTAAAGGAGAGGTGTTATGTCTAACGAAAAGAAACAGGCCGTTATTAAGGAGTTCGCGATCCATCCGTCGGATACCGGATCGCCGGAGGTGCAAATCGCACTTCTGACGAATCGGATTGCGTCGCTTTCGGGTCATTTTGATCTTCATAAAAAAGATCATCACTCCCGAATGGGCCTCATTCAGATGGTCAATCGCCGCAGAAAGCTGCTGACCTATCTGAAAGTGTACGACGGGACACGCTATCAAGCGGTTGTAAAAAAACTGGGCTTAAGAAAGTAACCTCCGCACCCTGGCATTGGGAGGCCGGGGTTAGGGCAAAAGGGGAAAGGCGGCCAAAAGAGACAGGAATACAATAATAAGGGAATAAAGGTCTGTGAAGAAATATCCGTTATTTCGTCATAGGCCCTGAAAGTTCTCTTATCATTGTAGTTCTGTCCTGCCCGAAACGCCATCCGCTCCTAAAAGAAAACAAACACAAAATGAAAGGAAGATAAGCAATGGTGCATCGTGTTGAAGTAGAAGTGGCGGGAAAAAAAATGATTTTAGAAACAGGTCGCGTGGGCCGTCAGGCCGACTGCGCCGTCTGGGTGGAATATGGCGAAACGGTGGTGTTGGTCACCGCCGTGGCCTCCAATAAACTGGGACCCTGGCCCGATCAGATCGCACTGACGGTCGATTATCAGGAAAAGGCCTATGCCGCGGGGAGAATTCCGGGCGGATTCTTCAAACGTGAGGGCCGTCCATCGGAAAAGGAGACGTTAGGATGCCGGTTGATCGACCGGGGCCTTCGCCCCCTCTTTCCCAAAAATTGGTTTTTTGAGACGCAAATTATCGCCTCCGTTCTATCTTCCGATGAAGGCGGGGCTTCGGAAACAATGGCGATTATCGGCGCGTCCACCGCGCTCACCTTATCTGATATTCCGTTTGATGGGCCGGTGGGATCGGTTCGGGTGGGACGAATCGATGGCCAGTTTGTGATCAACCCCTCGTTCGCCGACATGAAAAACGCCGATTTGAACATCATCCTCTCGGGAACCGAAACAGCAGTAACCATGTTGGAATGCGAATCAAGAGAGCTATCGGAGGCGGTGGTGGGCGAGGCCATTGCGATCGGTCACCGTGCCCTTTCCGGTATTCTGGAGACGCAGAAAACGTTGCAGGCGCAGATCGGAAAGGCAAAGCGACAAGGTACAACGATCGAGCAGGACCCCGCCTTTGTTGAAAGGGTAAGGCCGGGCATTCAAGAGGCCATACGAAAAGCGCTGGTTATTCCGGGGAAGGCGGAACGGCAACAGGAGTTCGATCTGATTCGGGTCGCAGCCATTGAGAAAGCGAACGCGGAACATCCTGCGGTGGATCGGTCCAAAGAAGTCACGGCGATTTTTAATGAAGTCGAACGCGAAGAGGTACGCCGGAAAATTTTGGACCAAAAGGTTCGGGCGGATGGTCGCGGACTGACCCAGATTCGACCGATTACCTGTGAAGTGGGTGTGCTGCCCCGAACACACGGCTCTGCCCTCTTTACACGAGGAGAAACACAGAGTCTGGCGGTCGCCACACTGGGCAGCGCGGACAGCGAACAACGTGTCGAATCCTTGGAGGGGGAGACACGGAAAGGGTTTATGCTGCATTACAATTTTCCTCCCTTTTCCGTCGGAGAAACCCGGTCGCTGCGAAGCCCGGGCCGTCGTGAGATTGGACACGGGGCATTGGCCGAGCGCGCGCTGAAGCCGGTGATCCCTCCCAAGGAAAAGTTTCCCTATACCTTGCGGGTGGTCTCCGACATTCTGGAGTCTAATGGCTCCTCGTCGATGGCCACGGTCTGCGGTGGAACACTCTCCCTCATGGATGCCGGCGTACAAATCACGCGGCCGGTCGCGGGGGTTGCAATGGGGTTAGTCGTTGAAGGGGATCGCGCAGAAATCCTCTCGGACATCTCCGGTCTGGAAGACAACCTGGGCGATATGGATTTTAAGGTCGCCGGTACGGAGGTGGGCATTACCGCGATTCAGATGGATATTAAGATCAAAGGGATGACAGTGGATTTGATTCATCGGGCCCTGGCACAGGCGCGGCTGGAGCGGCTTTCGATCTTAAAAGAGATGGAGAAGGCGATTGCCGCGCCGCGGACCGAGCTTTCCGCCCATGCCCCACGGATCACCACACTGAAGGTGCGGCCGGACAAAGTGGGCGCAGTCATCGGCCCGGGAGGAAAGGTCATTAAGGGGATTATTGAAAAAACCGGCGTGAAGATCGATATCGCCGATGACGGCACGGTGCATATCGCGTCGAACAATGCCGAGGCGGCAAAAACCGCAATCGGGATGATCAATGCGATTACCGACGATATCGAGGTGGGCAAAACCTACGTTGGAAAGGTCGTGCGTATTATGGACTTCGGGGCCTTCGTGGAGATCAAACGCGGCGTGGATGGCCTGGTCCATATCTCCCAGCTTGCGCACGAACGGGTGAATCGGGTGACCGATGTGGTCAAAGAGGGCGATGAAATCTCCGTGAAGGTACTGGAAATTGACAAGCAGGGAAAGATCCGGCTCTCTCGAAAAGAGTTATTGCCCAATCCAACGGCGGCGACTACCGGCAATCAGGAAGAACGAACCTAAGTACTACGGCATACCTGTCCGTCATTCCGGCAATTTTTAAGCCGGAATCCAGGGCAAAGCTGTTACGGACAATCCTGGGATTCCGGATAGAGGCACTCCGGAATGACAGAACAAAATGTTTCGTAATTAATATGTCCTGGTACTATATACACGTGTAATCGATTCTAGGGATACACAGCAAGGAGCGTATGATTCGAAAAGTGGTGTTGGGCAACGGAATTCGTGTGGTCGCCGAAAGGATGCCTTCGGTGAAATCGGCGTCGATTGGGCTGTGGGTCAATATCGGCTCCCGGGACGAAGCGGCACAGGAGCACGGGATCTCCCATTTCCTGGAGCATATGTTTTTCAAGGGCACCCGGCGGCGTTCCGCGGAACAGATCGCGAAGGAGATCGACGCGATTGGGGGAGAGCTCAACGCGTTTACCTCTCGCGAAACGACAACGTTTTACGCGAAAGCGCTTGAAGATCACCTGCCGAAAGCGGTTGAACTGCTTTCCGACAACTTTCATTATTCGAAATTCGATCCGCGTGATATCGACAAGGAAAGACAGGTGGTGATGGAAGAGATTAAGATGGTCGAAGACGACCCAGAAGATCTGGTCCACACCCTCCATGTCGAGGATATGTTGAAAGGAAACCCGTTGGGCCGATCGATTTTGGGCACACCGGAAACGCTGGCCAAAATCAACCGAAGGCGGATTTTGGATTTTCTGAAACGAACCTATGCCCCGCAACAGATTGTCATTGCTGTCGCGGGCCGATTTCAGTTTGATCCCCTCTTTTCGCTTCTTGAAAGCCGGTTTGGAAAATATCGTGGAAATGGCACCCCTCCAACCGAACGGGTTCCGCCCAAGATCACGCCCCAGTTTCAGATCAAAAAGAGAAAGTTTGAGCAGGCCCATATTTGCATCAGCACCCCGGGGCTTTCTGTTTCTCATCCTCAACGGGAAGCGCTTCATGTCTTAAGTACGATTTTGGGCGGCGGCATTAGCTCGCGTCTTTTTCAGGAGGTGCGAGAGCGGAGAGGCTTGGCCTATTCGATTTATTCCTGCCCTTCTTTTTATCAGGATGGCGGTATTTTTACGGTCTATGCGGGAACCAGCGCAAAGAATCTTTCCTCTGTAACCGAGTTGATCTTCAAGGAATTAAAAAAGTTGAAGGCAAAAGGGGTTTTAGGGGAGGAGTTAAAAAAGGCAAAGGAACATATCAAAGGAAGCCTCCTTTTGAGTACCGAAAGCACGTCGTCTCGAATGGGCCGACTGGCAAAAGATGAGCTGTACTTTGGTCGTCCTTTTTCATTGAAGGAGACCATTCAAGGGATTCAGCAGGTCACCTTACGACACGTTCACGCGGTCGCCAATACCCTTTTCGATGCAAAACAGGTCTCGGTAACGGCATTAGGGCCGATCGAACCGCAGATGCTCCCCAGCCCGATCGATTTATAGTATTCGGATCGACACCCGATCTGCTCCCCGCATTTATTCCCTCTCCCCTTGCGGGAGAGGGTCAGGGTGAGGGTGAGGGTGAGGGGGTATCAAAACCACCCCCCACATCAATCTTCCTGGGGAGAAGCACCGCAAAAGGCATCCAACAATCATCGGCGGCCCAATGGGCCGCTATGTTTGCCGGGGCGCACAGCCCCTTAATCCGCAAGGGGGTTGAACGCTTCTTTTTGAGGTGTTCGCTCGGCTTCGGCCGCCGCCAGTTCGTCACGAAGGAGAAATAAAACCGGCACCGGGAGAACAAACTGGCTCACAATCTTTTTCGTCTCATTCACTTTGAGTTGATGAAAAAGGGTCGTGAATTTCTGCTCGAGTTTATCGCCAATAACCTGCCTCGTCTCCTGTGGCAGGCCCCAAAACTGCGCCTTGAAGGGGCCTAATGCCTTCTTGCGCGTTTTGTAGATAAACTGTTCATCGGTTTGTCCCGTAGCGCGTTCCTCCTGACATTCGTTGCGAAGATAGGTATAGATTTCTTCCTTAAAGGCCGGCGGAAGCTGCTCATAAAGCATATTTTGAAATTCGGTGGCCAGATGGATTTCCGCGGTACCGGTCTGGCAAAAGCGATCGAACAAAGAAGAAGGCAGGGTTGAGGCCCCGTGCTGAACCGCCCCCGCCAATCCATACTTTTCCCGCGCAATCGTTGATATGTTCTCCAACACATCAAAGTCCAGCTTAACGGTCGCAACGGTTCCGTCCGGCATCGGAACACCGCCATGAGACGTCCCCGTTTGAACCGAGATTTTGCTGATACCAACAAGGTCAGGATTTTTCTGACGCAAGGCGGTCGTATAATGTTGAAGGTAGACCTCAAACTCTTCTACCGTGGAGTTTTTCCCACCCACCTCTCCAATCTCACCGCCCACGGAAATTGTTATGCCCTTTGGTTCCAGCGCACGAACGGTCTCGGTAAGCGCTGCCCCCACCTCGAAATTATCCCGTTGCTGTTCAATAAGGGTCTCGCGATCCAAATCCACTAACGTGGACGCATCGATGTCGATATTGAAAAATCCGGCCAAAATCGCCTCTTTAATCAATTTTCGCAATCCGTCAACTTCCTTTTTAGGGTCTTCTTTAAACTTTTTTGCATTCGCCTGAAAATGATCGCCCTGGATAAAGAGCGGCCCTTGAAACCCTTCCTGTATCGCCGCCGCCGTCATCACCGCCGCATATTCGGCCGGTGATTGATGGGTGTATCCCATTTCGGACTTGGCAATCTCCAGGATGAAGGCCCCTACATTGTTTTTATTGGCCGCGCGAAATACGGCGCGCGCGGTATCGTAGGCCATGCCGCGCACATTCATCGCCGGAACGGTAAAGCCGCCCGTGTCACCCGGACGGGTGTCACCCCGGCCGATCGCCTCGTAGAGGGGTTGAATCGAGGCGAGGTGAATGCCGAGGTGGGGGGCCATCATTTTGATAATCCATCGGGCCGTGGCGCGCATATCGGCCTTTTGATGAAAGACCGCGGTATGCGTCAGGCGATCCATTAAAGCCCCTCGGATAAGCGATGGCGTTAAGACACGCACCGACCCATTGCTGATTTCAATAACCCCCTTCAGGGTATCATGTAACTGGCTCATCGTTTGAAAAAGCATCGTTCGTTCTCCCTTCGTATTTTGAGATGATCTGCGGCAATCTATCCCACCTCTTTTTCATTGTCAACCCGCCTTTTTTCTTCCAAGGGCTACGTTCGGGATACTTTTGGGATCATTGCGTGGTAT
>CAZSME010000016.1:0-9994 GCA_964607665.1 uncultured Nitrospirota bacterium
GCTCCCACTTCAGGGGCTCGCGTCATCCGCTCATAGAGGGCTGCAATTTCTTTAGCACGCCTCTGATCTTCAATCAGAATCGATACCATCGTTGCTTCGTTCTGGTCGTATCCGAGTGTAGCACGAACCGTATCGATCGGGAGCAGCACAATACTCCCGTCACTCCCTTCGGCGCCCGTTTGAAACATCCCCACCACGCGCATCGCCTCGCTCACAATCTCACCATGGACATTCGTTGTGGTCATAATAAATTTCTTGCCTATTTTAAGATTCAGCTTTTCGGCCATTTTCGTACCCACGACAGCGCCCCGGCCAGTTGTCCCTTCAAACAAAGAACCGTTGTCGGCTGTTGTACTGCCCTGTAGCGCGCGAATAAAAAGATTACTCTGTGGCGTTTCATCTTCCGGATTGATCCCGATGAACAGGCCGGCCTGGCTCTTTCCCCCGATGGAGAACACCCCCTGTCCGATGATCCGCGCGGCCGCATCCGTGACCCCCGGTAATTGACGTACCTGATCGAGCAGGATATCGGCATTAAAAAGTCTTTTGCCGACGGAAGGACTGTCGAAATACCCCGATTCCGCGATGGTGATATGGCCGTATCCCATTGTCGCGCTCATATCAACCATTTTGGTGTAGTTGTAATCGCCAAAACCGGTAAAGGTTACGGAGAGAAAAAGACCGAAGGCAATGCTGGACGCGGTAATCAACGTTCTGCGCTTTCTTCTCCAAAGGTTACGCCACGCAAGTTTTGCGATTGAAACCGTCATCTGTTTTCCTTGATGTTAATTATGGTGCATTGCCTCCACCGGCTGAATGATCGCCCCTTTTACACTGGGATAAATGACCGCCAAAATCACAACCGCAACCAATACAAAAAGAGGGGTAAACAAGGCCGATAGGGTGATCTTCGGATAAATAATCGGCTCAAAGGCAACACCGGAAATCGTCATCCCTTTCATCATGAACCCGGAAAGATCAATGCCATGCTGCTGAAAATAGAGCGTAAGGGGAGCACCGATCCCAACGGTGAATACAAGCGCGGCAATCGTTTTCATCATCGCCTCAATGAAGGTAAGCTGGATGATCTGTCCGGGTGTGACCCCGACCGCCTTCATCATCCCAATCTCCGGAATCCGCTCAAAGACCGACATCAGCATCGCGTTTAGGGCCGTTAACGCAACGGCCACATAGGCCAACAGAAGGATGATAAAAAAGGCAACCTGGTTCATCCTGAGAACGCGGGCAATCGCCGGTTGCAGCTCACGCCAATTTTTTACTTCCAGCCCAGAAGGGGGGAGCAGCGCTGCGACCGTTTTCGTCGCCTGATCCAGATCGATCGTGTCCTCTTTCGGGATGACCGCGATTTCGTGCGCACCCTCTTCCAACGACAAAAAGGCGCGGAAACGTTGCTGATCCATAAAAACACCGAGCCGATCAATCTCTTCCGAGGTGGCCTTCAGAATACCGCGTACCCGGTAGAGATCGTTGGCCATCGATCCATCCGCGGCCTGACTGATCAGGACGATCTCCCCTCCCACCGCAACCGAAAGGGCACGTGAAAGTTTCGCGCCAATGACCACACCACTCGGATCGGCGGCATCCAGCCAGAAACCGCTCTGAAGATGGTGATGAAGCCGGGTGATGTTAGGCTCTCGGACAAGATCAATGCCGCGCAGCATCACGCCGGAGGATTGATCGCCGAACGCGGCCAGCCCAACGTCGTAAAGGCGCGGCGCCGCATGAAACCCGTTTGCCTCAAGGCGATCCAGTAACTGGGGAACCTCTGAAATTCGGGTATAGATGTCCGGGTTCTCACGATATCTGTTCGCGTGAATCTGGATTTTGCCAATATTCATCCCGACGAGATTGTTTTCCATTGTGGAACGCAACCCCACCATCAACGTCGAGTAAAAAAGCATCACCGCGCCGGCAAAGCCAATCGCGAAAATGGTAATGGCGGTTCGATAACGATTCCTCCCGACATTCCGGCAGGCCAGGATTATAAGATTCATCGGTTGCCTCTTAACGTGGCCAGTGAGAAAAAGGTGTCGGGAATCGGGAGGTCAAACGCCATCGTTTCATAAATCAGCTCGGTGTATTCGTTGGGTTTGTCGATGGGGGTCATCTTGAGACGTGAAGGAAATGTTTTTTCGCCAAACCGTTTTATATCGAAGAAAGAAAGCAAACGAACCAGCATCATCTCTTCGTCATAATAGGCCTCTTGAACGGGCAATTCGTCTTCCGTGCGAACGGTCAGAACAATTTTCCCCCAGACCACGGCCGCATCCGGTTTCGGCGTGAGGGTAATCTCCTCGATGCGTGTGCCGTCTCGTTCTCCCGAAAACGTCAGCGTAAAGTGATAGTCGTCAAAGCGGCGTGATTGTTTGACCAGGTCATCGTTCGTAAAGTGGGACCCCATCCACCCACTCATCATCATGCCGGAGGTGAGTCGAATCGTTCGATCGGTCTTGGGCAGATAGGTATAGATGTTATTTTCGGATTTGAGTGTCGCGGTCCCTTTCTCTTTCAGCGGAAGGAGGATTCGGACGAACGATCTTTCTTTCCCTTTCGACCAGGCCTCCATTTTCATCGAACGGGAGTAATGCGCGGTGTGAATGTTCATCGACAAGGTCCCATGGGAAGAGGCCCCTCGCCACAGCGCGTCCATTTTTTTGAGGATGCGCGCCGCCTTATCCGTTCCCTCCTCTGCCGAGGCGGTCGGAAGAACACCGGATGAAATAACGATCAGAAGAACAATAAGGAACCGACGGGTCATCACACTGTTTGAGATGATGCCAAACAGCCGGAGAAATTACAAGGGAGGGTTTTGTGGATTTTGTGGGGCTTATTGGGGCCGTTCGTATCGTGTTTTCAAATAGCTTTACAACAACAGTCTCTCCTCCTCTAACGGTGCGGTAAGGCTACGCCTTCAGAACCCTAACGATCAAGCGACCCGGTGCGCCTTGTTGCGCGTCTGAGTTGAGCGCCTTGTTGGGCGGTCTTGTGTGCCTTGAACCATCGTCCTCCCAAGTTTCGTCATGGCTACTTTGTCCTGAATATAATGCACCCGCTCTCCGGGTGTCATCCTTTCCATCTCTTGACTGAGTTTATCACGGAGCTCACGCATCAGCTTTACGGCGTCAAATGTCTTCACTTTCATATTGCCAGACCTCCAAGGGTGATCGTATTTCCAACATGGGATACCCTAAACGAAGATTAACCGCATTGAATCCATGAATGCGATCCAGATTGACGATATGTTTGAAGTTCCAACTCACCAGAATATCTACCTTTGCAATCGTTGCTACTGCAATGTGTTGGGCATCTGCAAGCATTCGACGGGATACCACCTCTTGTTTGATATATTCCTCGGTGAGGGTCTCTGACTCTTCGCTCTGTCGGATAAACTCCATATAACCTCTCGGTAATCCCTCGATTATGCGTTGTACTTTTAGTGGTGCGCCTGAAAGTTCAGCAAAGGTAATGTCCGACAAAACAAGTACAGTGTTCCCTTTGCGGCTTTGTTCAATGAGTCGAAGTGAAGCAAAGCGAAATTCCTCATCGAGACATCCACCAATAACAGAAGTGTCTATGTAGATCCTAAGCCGCTTTCCTTGACTGGCCACATCGGAATACTACACCACATGTTTTTCTCATGCAACCGGGGAGGACTCGGGCGATCTCAATTGGGAAGGACTCGATACAACGGATATCGGGCCAGGGGGCTCTACAATAGGCACAGGATGGTCTACCTGCGGCAATATACAAGGAGAGATTAACAGTATTCTTTTGGGCTTTTAGCCCTCGGTTAGATTGCCCGTCTGTTCAAACCAAGCTAATGTTGCTTTGCCTCAACTTCTGCCAAGACCTCTTCGAAAATAGCGAGGGCGATTTCGGCTTCGGAGCGTTTTAAGGTCAACGGCGGGGCAAAGCGGATCACCGACATCCCACAGCCTAATATCAAAAGACCACGCTCAAAACAACGATGGATAATCTCGTTCCGTTCCTTTATTGCAGGCTCCTTTGTTTCACGATCACGAACCAACTCAATTCCAATCATTAATCCAGCTCCGCGTACATCACCGATAAGCGGATGATCATTCTGCATCGTTCGCAACCGAGCAAGAAGAAAAGCGCCAACCTTATCCGCATTTTGCATCAAGCCGTTTTGGACAAGGTCCAGCGTGACCAATGCCGCTTCGCAGGCAATTGGATTTCCCCCAAAGGTGTTGGCATGGGCGCCCGGCTCCCAGGTCATCTGGGCACTTCTGGCGATCATGGCCCCTAGGGGGAGCCCTGATGCAATCCCTTTTGCAATTAAGATCATGTCCGGATCAATCCCAAAATGCTCATAGGCAAACATCTTCCCCGTCCGGCCTATCCCTGATTGCACTTCGTCCACAACCAGCAAAATACCAAATTCGTTCGCAAGCGTTGACAGCTTGATTAGAAAATCAGACGGCGGCACAATATACCCTCCCTCCCCCTGAATCGGCTCCACAAAAATCGCGGCCACCTCTTCCGGTGGAACAACACGAAATACCCGATCCCGAATCCATGAAAGAACATAGTCCGAACAATCCTCCTTTGATAGACCATCGGGAGGACGATAGGGGTTCGGATAGGGGGCATGGATAACACCGGGAAGCAGCGGACTAAACCCTTTTTTATGCACGGGCTTACTGGCCGTCAGTGAAAGGGCGCCAAAGGTGCGCCCATGAAATCCGCCCATGAACGAGATAAAATAAGGCCGCTTTGTGTAATAACGGGCAAGCTTCATTGCCGCTTCGGTGGATTCAGTTCCCGAATTGGTGAGAAAGACCTTTCGGCCTCCTCCGGAAAGCGCCGACAGTCGCTCCGCCAACAAAACTTCTTGAGGATAATAAAAGTCGGTTCCGGACATATGAATGAAGCGCCCGGCCTGCGCGCGGATCGCGCGAACCACTTTGGGATGGCAATGGCCGGTGGCCGTTACCGCAATGCCGGAGGTAAAATCGAGGAAGCGATTTTGATCAACATCGGTCACGAAACACCCTTTGGCGGATTCAACCACCAAGGGATATTGGCGGGTATAAGAAGGCGAGATCGCCGCATGATCGCGCACAACCCATTTTTGGGCCAATGGCCCCGGAGGCGTTTTTTTGGGTGTCGTATTTTTCTTCAAAATATTCCGATGCCTCGTTTTCCTAATGAAAAGGCGTCAACCGCAGAAAAGATAAAGAGTATCATGTTCGCCAGTGTCATTTGGGAATAATAATCGGCCAGTTTCCAAAAAAATGCGGCAGGAAACAAAAACAAAACGGCCCGCGCATACTCCCTTAAAAAAAGATGTCCCAATCCCGCGAACACCAACGAAAGACCTGCTGCAAGAACTGGCTTGAGAATTGGCATCATACCCTAAATAAGAAACAACATTATTAACCGTCCCGAAATAGTAACAACATTCAATCTCCCCCGAGAAGGGGGGAGGTTAGGTGGAGGTGGTTGTGATACCCCTCACCCTAGCCCTCTCCCACAAGGGGAGAGGGAACCCATGCGGGAAAAGGGATTCTACAATGGCGTCAATACTATTATGAAACCCTTAATAGATCCCGTGATTATTCTACAGGCGACCCAACGGGTCGACTTTGTCCGCTGGCGGCCGTGCCGCCAAGTCTCTCTTCGGCAAGCCGATCGGCCGCTTCGGATGGCAGAATCGATTCTGCCCGGGCAAGCACAAAAACCGCTTTTAAGCGATCATAAATTGCTTCGATCTTTTGATCGGCCTGTTCTTTGGAATCGCCTAAAAATCCTGCGGCGGCATGAATGAGCCCTCCCGCATTGATCAGATAATCGGGGGCATACAAGATTCCTTTCTGCTGTAACATCGCGGCCACCGGTTGACTTTCGAGTTGATTATTGGCCGATCCCGCAACGATTTTACACGAAAGGGCAGAGACCGTTCGCTCATTCAGCGTGCCCCCTAACGCGCACGGCGCAAAGATGTCGCAATCGACGCGATAGATTTCGTGAGGATGCAAAAGATCGGCATTGAACTCGCGGCATCCAATCGCAACCCGTTCCGGATCCATATCGGAGATAAAAAGCGTTGCCCCGGCCTGATGTAATAATCGGGCCAACGCATATCCCACCTTTCCGACCCCCTGAATGGCAACCGATCGTCCTCGAAACGACCCATCTTGAAAAACCTCTTCCAGCGCGGCCCGCATACCTAAGAAAACGCCCTGTGCGGTTGCCCCGGAAGGGCTGCCGGTGCCCCCAGCTTTTTCCGAAAACCCAACCACATGCGGGGTGACCGTACGGAAAAGCTCGATATCGGTAAGCTCAATCCCCACATCCTCTCCCGCAATATATCGTCCCCCCAGTGTGGCGAGATGCCGCGCGAAGGCGATCATTCGTTCGTGACTCTTGTCTTTTCTCGGATCGCCGATAATGACGCTTTTTCCGCCCCCCAGTGCCAAACCCGAAAGGGCGGCTTTGTAAGTCATTGCTTTGGATAATTTCAAAACATCGGAAAGCGCGGCATCGAAAGAGGGATACGGCCACATCCGACAGCCGCCGATTGCCGGTCCTAACCGGGTCGAATGGATCGCAATGATCGCTTTAAGATCGGATCGGACATCCGAGCAAAAAACGACCTGCTCATGCCCGCCCTTTTTTATCTCTTCAAAGAGGTCCATTTACTTGTTCCAAATCCCTTTCAATCCCCGCCACGCGCAATACAGCATGCCGACGCATGTAAAAAAGATCAGAACCAGCCCGACACTGTGAGAGGTAGGATAAACAGCCAACGCCAGATAGATCACAACACCCAAAAGCGCCTGCGTCATTAAAAGCCAACCGGCCCCGATGCTGTTTTTTGTATCACTCATGACGTGCCTCCTAGATTATAACACAACGAAAAAGGGGTGAAAATCGCGGTTTGGATGAAAGAATTTGCGGCTAAAACAGCACCGGGATGGAGGAGGTTGCGGCCCGGATGATCGGCTCCGGATAAAGCCCAATCGCAAGTGTCGCAACCGACATGACCAGAAGGCCCACCTTCAAGAAAGGAGAAAACGAAAGCGGCATCGCCTCCGGGGCCTCCTCCATGAACATGACGGTCGCGACTTTGAAATAATAATAAAGCGAGATGGCGCTATTTAAGATGCCGATCACGGCAAGCCAATAGAACTCCCCTTCAATCGCCGCGCCAAACAGAAACAGCTTGCCGATAAACCCCGCAGTCGGCGGAATCCCGATTAACGATAGCGCGAACAAAATAAAGGCAATCCCCACAACGGGATAGGCCCGTCCCAATCCCCTCAAGTCGGAAATCTGATCGCCGCGGGCCCCCTCCTTGCAGACCAGAATGATCATGCTGAATGCCCCCAACGTCATAAAAAGATAGGCCACAGCATGGATGAAAATCGCGGATACCCCCAGCTCGGATTTTGCGATCAGGCCCATCAAAAGATATCCGGCATGCCCAATAGATGAATAGGCTAAAAGACGTTTGAAGTTGGTTTGAATCAACGCGGCAATATTCCCCAGTGTCATCGTCAATGCCGCCACAATCCACAGAAACTGCCACCAATCGTTGTAGCTTACCGAGAGCCCAAAGACAAAAACACGCAACATCGCGGAAAATGTGGCCAGCTTGGACCCAACCGAAAGAAAGGCCGAGATCGGCGTCGGCGCCCCTTCATAAACGTCTGGCGCCCACATATGAAACGGAACGGCGGCAATTTTAAACCCAAAACCGGCAATCAGAAGAATCAATCCGAATAACAATGTTGGATTGGAAAGAAGCCCGTTCTGCCCCGACAAATAGGCCCGGATGGAACCCAGATGGGTTGTCCCGGTCACCCCATATAAAAAGGCAATGCCATACAGAATCAGTCCGGATGTAAAAATCCCCGCCAGAAAATATTTCACCCCCGCCTCTAACGATTTGGCATCCTTTCTCATGAACGCGGCTAAGACATAAAACGACATCGACATCAACTCCAATGCCAGATAAAAGGAAAGCAGGTCAGACGAGGAGGGGAGCAAGGTCATTCCGATCGTCGCAAATAAGATCAAGCCATAAAATTCGCCCAAGTGGATCCGCTCGATCTTAACGTACTCAAACGACATCAGGATCACGAGAAGGGATGTGGCAAGCAGGAGCTGCTTAAAGATAATGGCGTATTGATCCAGCAGGATCATCCCACTAAAAGCGGAGATGTTTTTACCGCACAGTGGAATGAGAGAAAGACCGGCCAAAACCAGCGCCGCCATCGAGAAATAGGCCATCCCATCCCGTTTCTCCTTTGGAATAAACGGCTCCATCACAAAAACAGCACAGGCCGCGACCCCCAGAATCAACTCGGGCAAAATGGCCAACAACGCATTTAATGGAACAGGCGACGGCATACGATAGCTGCTTTCTTATCGCGATTCTTCCTCAGGGGACAAGCTCGGTGACGTTACGTCCTTCGCCATCATCGGTTTCTGCATATTCACTTTTTGTACGATGTTTGCGACCGCCGGTTCGATCATCCGAATGAACGGTTTGGGATAAAGCCCGATCCAAAACATCAACACAATCAGTGGCGCCATATAGGCAATCTCACGTCCATTCATGTCTGAGATAATTTTATTCTCCGGTTTATCCAATGGGCCAAACATCACCCGCTGGAAAAGCCAAAGCATATAGGCCGCGCCCAGAATAATGCCGACGACCGCGACCCCCGCATAAATCTTATTGTACTCAAAGGCCCCGACTAAAATAAGAAACTCACCGATAAACCCGTTTAACCCCGGCAAACCCATCGACGAGAACATCGTAATCGCAAAAACCGCCGTAAGAATCGGAACCTGATACGCCAGTCCGCCAAAATCGGAAATCAAACGGGTATGACGCCGTTCATAAAGCATCCCGACAATTAAAAAGAGCGCGCCGGTGGAAATCCCGTGGTTGACCATCTGCAGAATCGAGCCGGTCAGTCCCTGCGGGTTTAATGCGAACATCCCCAGCATCACAAAACCCAAATGACTCACCGAAGAATAGGCGACCAATCGTTTGACATCTTTCTGCGCGAGCGCGAGGAAGCCTCCATAGACAATGCCGATGAGGGAAAGCAGCACAATCATCGGCACAAAATAGCGGGAGCCCTCCGGAAAAAGCGGGAGGCAAAATCGGACAAAGCCGTACGTCCCCATCTTCAGCAAAACGCCCGCAAGGATGACCGAGCCGGCCGTTGGGGCATCGGTATGGGCATCGGGCAGCCAGGTGTGAAATGGGAACATCGGGACCTTAATCGCAAATCCCAGAAAGAAGGCCAGGAAAAGCCATGCCTGAAATGGGAACAACGGCAGGTCTAGTTTATACAGCTCTAAAATATTGAATGTGAACTGACCGGTGCCATATTCCGGGTTGTGATTCAAAAAGTAAACCGCCAGGATTCCGAGGAGCATGAACAGAGAGCCAAACAGCGTAAAGAGGAAAAACTTGATCGCGGAATATAACCGGCGTCCGCCGCCCCAAATCCCAATTAAGAAATACATCGGGACCAGCATGACCTCCCAGAAGATATAAAAAAGAAAGAGGTCGAGCGCCATAAAAACACCCAGCATCGCGGTCTGTAAAAAAAGGAGAGAGACGTAATACTCTTTCACCCGTTCGTGTATCGCGGTATAGGAGCTGATAATCGCAATCGGGGTAATGAGGGTGGTTAAGAGGATCAGCAGCAGTGAGATGCCATCAATCCCCATCAGATACTCGGCCCCCAATGTCGGAATCCAGGCCGCTTTTTCGGCGAACTGCATATTCACATCTGAGGGGTCGAAACCGGGAAGAAGCAGAAGCGAGAGTGCCGCCGTGGCGATAGAAATACCAAAGGCCCCCTGCCGAATCATTTTGTGATTGTCTTTGTGAACAAAGAGCAAAACAAAAGAGCCGATCAACGGCAAATAAGCGGTTAATGATAAAATTGGAAATCCATACACATTACTCATAAAATTCTCC
>CAZSME010000016.1:10094-13761 GCA_964607665.1 uncultured Nitrospirota bacterium
ACAAAAAACACCCCCAATACGACGATGCCCGCGACCATGGCCAGCAGGTAGTGCTGAACAAAACCGGTCTGAAGACGCCGCAACCGCTTCGATTGAACATCCAATACGGTCGAGATGCCATTCGCCGCGCCATCGATAACGTGGAGATCAAAGATTTCCGAGACCCGGCTTTCCAATACGGTTAGAAATCCGGTCCCGTTCACAATGCCATCCACCACCCAGATATCAAACTGCCAGGCCCAATGGGCAATCTTTTTTGCCGGCGCAATCAGGAGAAATCGATAGGCCTCGGTCACAAACCCCTCATAGCGGGCCAACGGTTTCCGCGCGATCCAGAGGAAGAGGTCGGCCCCCTTCCGATACAACCAATCGCAATCCACACTCACGGTATTTCGGGGCGAAAAATAGTTTTTAAGCAGGAAAAAGGCCAACGCCGTCAGAAAAAGAATTTCCAATGCCGAGACGACATGGGCCATGGTGTAGGGATGATAGTCAACGGGAAACGGAAGCGTTCGATATAGCAGCCCGGGGAAAACGCCAATCAACGTGCATAGAAACGCCGCGAAGATCATTGCCCATTTCATGTTGGGTGGCGGATCAGAGGCCCGGATTCCGGCCTCTTTTCCGAAAAAGACAAAATAAGGGAGTTTCAATCCGGTATAAAGAAATGTTCCGGAAGAGACCAGTGTCAGGAGCATCATCACCTGCGCGCGATGACTTTCTCCGGCGGCCGAGATAATCATCGACTTACTAACAAATCCGGAGAAGAGCGGAAATCCGGCAATCGAAAGGGCGCCGACCATATAAAGACCGCAGGTGATTGGCATCGATTTATAAAGTCCTCCCAACTCGGTCAGCTTTCTTTTGCCGGTCATAAAAATCACCGAGCCCATCGCCATCATCAGAAGCCCTTTATACAGGATGTGCGAGAAGGCATGCGCCGCCGCGCCATTTAACGCCATATCGGTCCCGATCCCGACTCCGGCAACCATATATCCCACCTGGCTGATAATCCCGTACGCCAGAACCCTCCGAATATCATTCTCTAAAACGGCATAAACCGCCCCGTAGAGGGCCATGACCACGCCGACCATCACCAAAACCTCCGTTCCGGCAAACCCTCGGATGAGGACATAGACCGCGGTTTTGGTCGTCAACGCGCTCATAAAAACCGCGCCGCCAATCGTGGCCTCGGGATAGGCATCGGACAGCCAGGCATGTAACGGCACGGCCGCCGCGTTAATCAGCACCCCAATTAAGATCAGGACCGGCCCCAGCCCGGTGAGGGGGATATGCGTAAAGGTGAGCATGTTATGGCCATTGGCCATGTAAAGGACAATCCCGAGAAGAAGGCAGACCCCGCCTAAAATATGGATCATCAGGTACCGCATACCAACCGCCCACGCCCCCTTCCCGGCAAACCAAACCAGAAAAACGGACGAGAACGCCATGATCTCCCAGAAAAGGAAAAGGCTCAAGAGATCGCCGGAGAAAACCGCACCCAACGCGGAACCGGCATAAACAAAGGCCGCCATGATCTCTCCCTTTTGTTTAACATGAAGAGAATAGACCATGCCGATAAAGGCGCTTAACGTAAAGACATACCCAAAAATCAGGCTCAGCCGATCCACCCGGCCAAAGACCAACGGCTGTCCCATGATCGAAATAGCGCCATACTCCCCCTCTGTAATCGCAAGTAAGGATAAGAGGGCAAGAAGCGGTGTCCCCCATTGGACAATCTTCCTGTGATCCTCCTTCAGGAAGGGATAAAGTGCCGCCGCCACAAAAAAGAAAACGGTGGGGTGAACCCAATTAATCATTGTAGAAATCTTCCTTCTTCATAATAAAAAGATGGCCCAGGAGCTTGGCGACGAGGATAATGAGCGTTGTGGCCAGAAGGCCAAAAAGGGCATAAAACCCCGGAATCGTTTCCCCCGGCAACATGGCATGTTCCTTTGGAATAAAGAAATCGGCAATCAGAAGTAAACCGAGAACAACGCAAAAACCGATTTTTATTTTTTTGAACACAGCAGACTGCTCAAATGATTTTTCAGGACTTTTTTCAGTGCTCATCGTACGATTGCATTAACCAGGTTCATTAGTCCGTCGGGATAAATCCCCAAAAAAAGGGAAATCGCCGCGCTGACCAGAAGCGGAAAGACCATAAAAAACGATTCCTTGATATGGGTATGCTCGCCGTGTTCCGCTCCCCCACCCGGATGAATATGGCCTCCATGGGCCCCATGCCCCCCCCCATTGGCGACCGCAACCGGCGGGGAGTCGAAGAAGGCCTTGTAAATAATCGGCAGGAAGTAGGCCGCGTTTAACAATGTACTGGCCAAGAGCACACCCAAAAGGGCGATCTCCCTGGCTTCAATTGCGCCGAGGGCCAAATGCCATTTTGTAATGAACCCGGACAGCGGCGGCACCCCAATCATCGAAAGCGCGCCAATCGAGAAGGCAGTCATCGTCCAGGGCATTTGACGGCCGATGCCCCCCATCTGCGAAATCTCCGTCTTGTGGGCAGCCACATAGATCGATCCGGCACAAAAAAAGAGGGTGATCTTTGAAAAGGCATGATTCGCGATATGCATCACCCCGCCGGCCATCCCGATCGGGTTTAATAACGCCCCCCCCAGGATGATATACGACAGTTGACTGACGGTAGAGTAGGCCAGTCGCGCCTTCAGGTTGTCCCGTGTCAACGCGTAGATCGAGGCCATAATAATGGTAAACGAGACGAGGATCGCGGTGGCCACACCCAGGTTGAGCGCCTTCATTGTCTCCACTCCAAAAACGTGCAGAATCACCCGAAGCACACAGAACACGCCGGTATTGACGACGGCGACCGCATGCAACAGCGCGCTGACCGGCGTGGGGGCCACCATCGCGGCAGGCAGCCAGGCATGTACCGGCATAATCGCGGCCTTGCCGATTCCGAATAAAAAGAGAAAATAGATGATAACCAAAACCGTTGGATTGGCATCGGGCGGAAAGAGGCCACCCGGCTTGAAAGACATCGTGCCGGAAACGACATAGGTCAGAATGACCGCGGCTAAAAGAAACGCCTTGGAAGTGCCAAGCAGGTAGAAAAGATATTTGTTCGCGCCGGCAAACGCCTCATCGGTTCCCTTGTGTGCGACGAGGGGATAGGTCACGATCGTGAGGGCCTCATAAAAAAGATAGAGGGTCAGCAGGTTGGCCGAGAAGGCCACCCCCATCGTGGCAGAAAGGGTAATCGCAAAGCAGGTATAGTAACGGGTCTGGGCATGTTCATTCAGCGGCCTCATATAGCCAATCGAATAAAGGGTGGTCAGGATCCAGAGAAAGGAAGCGGTCAACGCGAATAAAAGCCCCAGCAAATCGACACGCAACGCAATCGAGACCTCCGGGAGAAACGAGAGAAGGGTATAGGTCAGTGTATTCCCGGCCATCACCGCTGGAATCATGGTGAGGACAATCACGAACTTTATTGTCGCGGCAATCAACGAGCAGGCCTCGCGGCGATTCGGGTTACTCCGGTTAAGCAAAATGAGAACGGCCCCCAACAACGAGACCATCAAGGCCAGAAACGGTTTAATTGACGCAATGTCCACAGACTTATCCTAAGAAAAAGGTGAAAAGCGCCCCACCTTACCAACTGTCTTTCAAAAAGTCAAACACGATC
>CAZSME010000017.1:0-5700 GCA_964607665.1 uncultured Nitrospirota bacterium
TTTGGCCTTTTCATGATCGGCCCCGTCGGTCAAAATCGAAGGATAGTCCTTGAGCATAAAGGTACAGGAGGCGCAACCGGTAACGATTTGATCAAACCGATCCAGGGAATCGATATTAAATCGCGCATTCTTCCGAACACAATCAATATGTCCGTATGTCTGTATCGGCGTTCCGGAACAACGCTGTGGCGGAAGCGCAGGCGTCACACCGATCTTTTTCAACGCGTCAATCACCGCATCCCCGACACCATCGTCAAAATAGTTCGCCGCGCAGCCATGAAAATAGGCCAGATTGCTTTTGGCCGTTATTAAATCGGAATGACGGTCTCGGAGATGTGTTTTAGCCAGACGCGGCAGGATCATATCCGACGGTATGCGCGCGGTAAGGGCCAACCCCTTTAAGAAAGGGCGGGTGAGATAGTCAATCGCGATCCGACCCAATTTGTTATCCCAGATCGGCTGCGTGAATGCCGCGAATTTCAGCATCCGTTCGAAAAGAGCCGGTTGGTCGTGTTGCAGCGAAAAAGCGGCTCCGGCAACCGGGTTAGGATGTTCCTCGCGCCGCTTCAAGACCCACTCAGAGACATCAATCCCCGCGGGACAAACCACACGGCACGACTTACAGTTGATACAAGCCTCCACGACACGGGACGATTTTTCATACGTGTAATCGGGCGCGGTCACCACATGAAACCAGCCGCGTGCGCTGTTTGACTCCTCTCCCACAACATCATAAACCGGACAGACCGAATTGCATTTTCCGCAGGTCGCGCATTGTTTTGATAGCCGTTCAAAATCGATATTCGTTGTAAAGGGGGTTTCGGAAATCTTCACGCCGGGGTTCAGAATGTTTTTCGGATCAAACAGCGCTTTGGTTTTTTTGAACAGATCGTACAGCTCCGGCCCGTAGAGTTTGGGCAGAAACTCTGCCCGAACACGGCCATCGCCATGCTCGCCGCAAATTGATCCGCCAAAATCAGCAATCACCGTTTCGTGAATCTTCTGGTAAAGAAAGACCATCTTTTCAAAATCGTGACGATCGGAAAGATTCAACAGCGGATTGATATGGGCATTGCCGTTCCCGATATGCCCGTAGATCGCAACCGGCACCCCTTGATCGATAAAAAGCCGATCCAGATAGGCAATGAGTTGGGGAATCCGATCCGCGGCAATCACCACATCGTCTGCGAAATTAATCGGCTTTTTTTTAAGATCGTACTGATACAGTGTGGGATACATCGCCTTCCGCACCTGCCATAGTTTTGCCTGATTCGCTTCTCCATATCCAATGATCATCGGCACGCTTAACGCATAGCGATCCATTTTTTGTTGTGTCTCTTCCATCCGGTCTTTCGCTGCGGCATCAAACTCCACAAGGAGCATCGCCTGTGCTTCTTTCGGGATGGGAATCCCCTGCCGACGAACCAACTGAAGCGAGTTATGATCCATCATTTCCAGCGCGCTCGGGGAAAGGGGAAGGATATCGTTGACCGCAGGGCCAATATCGGCAAGCCGATTAAAATAGATCAGCCCGGTCGCCATACGGTCTGGCCGTGGAACCAGCTTGATCTTGGCCTCTCGAGTGAGCCCCAATGTCCCCTCACTGCCAATAAAAAGCTGATGGAGGGGAATTTTACCCTCTGCCAATCCCTCCGCGATCGCAAAAAGGTTATATCCCGACGAGTTTTTAGAGACCGTCTTTTTCTTGGACAGAATCAGTTCTTTGTTTTTCCGAATCAGGTCGATTCCTTCTCCAATGAACCGGTTTTTTTCCAAAAGCGTCTTCCATGCGGCCTCTTCCAAAGCATATTCTTTTGCGGTAATCCAATTTCCATTCGCAAGCAAGACCTCCATTGCGATAACGTTATCTTTTGTCGCGCCATATTTTAACGTATGGGGGCCGGCCGCGTTGTTTCCCAACATCCCGCCGAGCTTGCACATATCGCCGCTTGAGGGATCGGGCGCGAACATCAAGCCCCGCTTTGCCAACGCCCGATTTAATTCCGCATAGACGATCCCCGGCTCAACCCGTGCCCATCGTTCCTGTTCATTGATTTGAAGGATTTTATTTAAGCGAGAGAATTCGAGGATGATCCCTTCTCCGACGGCGTTGCCGGTAACATTGGTCCCGCCGCTTCGGGCCGTAAGCGATACGCCCGCGGCGTTTGCGTACGACAGGACCGCTTCCAGATCATCAGACGATTCGACCAGGACAACGGCTTGTGGGATAACCTTATAGATGCTGGCGTCAATCGAATAGGCGGTAATGGCGGGGGTATCGGATAACACACGGTCACGGCCTAATGACTGCACCAACGTATCAAGATCAAACGGCATGATTCATTATAGCGAGAGTTGCGGAAATACAAAAGACACACAATGCACCCTGCAGAAAATGGAGGGGGATGACGGCGTTATCGCCGCGCGGATTCGTACTGGCTTATTTTTTGTTCGTGGATCAGCGTCAGACCGATATCATCCAGCCCATTGAGCAAACAGTGACGGCGGTGGGAATCGACCTCAAAATGGAATGACCGGCCCGGCATCCCCTCTGCCTCATTCAATGTCACCTGCTGGGTCTCCAGGTCCACCAGCAGTTTCAGCCCGGGCTGCGCGCGAACCTGTTGAAAGAGGGTTTCGACCTCTTCGGGAGAAAGCGTAATCGGCAGCATTCCATTCTTGAAACAGTTGTTATAAAAGATATCCGCGAAGGAGGGGGCGATAATCACCCGTATCCCGTAGTCTAAAAGAGACCAGGGGGCATGTTCCCGTGATGACCCGCAACCGAAATTTGCCCGCGTGATGAGAATCGTCGCGCCCCGATACCGCTCCGCGTTCATTTCAAAGTCGGGGTTTAACCGCGTTCCATCAATAAATCGCCAGTCATAGAAAAGATAGGGGCCGAACCCCGTTCGCTCAATCCGCTTTAAGAATTGCTTCGGGATAATCTGATCGGTATCGACATTGGGAAGGTCTAACAGTGTGACCAATCCGTGCAGTTTTTTGAACGGTTCCATAATGATTCAACTCTCTACCGAAGATATCTGTTTTTTCTTTTCACCGGCCCAACGAGGCCAACGCGCCCTGCGAGGCCGCTCTGTTTGTTTGGGCTCATAGCCTTTTTTTTCAGCGGCCCAACGAGGCCGCTTCGTCCGCCGGGGCCCGTGGCCCCCCCGCCCTCACATCAACAAAGTGGCCTTCAATGGCCGCCGCTGCCGCCATAATTGGGCTAACCAGGTGTGTCCTGCCCCCTTTTCCCTGACGGCCTTCAAAGTTACGATTGGAGGTGGACGCGCATCGTTCCCCGGGCTTCAGCGTATCGGGATTCATCCCCAGACACATCGAGCAGCCCGACTCGCGCCAATCAAAACCCGCCTCTTTTAATATCCGGTCTAATCCCTCTTTCTCGGCCTCCCGTTTTACCTGTTGTGACCCCGGCACCACCATCGCATACACTTCTTTGGAGACATGCCGCCCCTTTACAAACGCCGCCACGCGCCGGATATCCTCAATCCGTGAGTTCGTACAGGAGCCGATAAAGACCCGGTCGACCGAAATATCCTGTATGGCCGTTCCGGGCCGCAACGCCATATATTCCAGCGCCCGTTCGACCGATTTGCGTTCGTCCGGATCGGAAAAATCGTTTGGATACGGAACATGACCCTCCACTGAGACGACCTGTCCGGGGTTCGTTCCCCAGCTGACCTGTGGAGAAAGGGTAGCGGCATCGATCGTGATGGTTTTATCGAATACCGCGTCCGGGTCCGACACCAGCTTCTTCCAACTCGCCACGGCCCCATCAAAGTCCGCTGGCAGATATCGACGTCCTTTTAGATAAGCAAATGTGGTGTCATCCGGCGCGATCATCCCGGCGCGGGCCCCGGCCTCAATCGACATATTGCAAACGGTCATCCGTTCTTCCATGGAAAGGGCTCGGATTGTGTCGCCGGCATATTCAATGACGTACCCCGCGGCGCCGCCGGTACCGATCTTTCCGATAATCGATAAGATAATATCTTTTGCTTCGACGCCGTAAGGACGAGGCCCGTTCACCGAAATCAAAAATGTTTTGGGTTTATCCTGAAGCAGGCATTGCGTGGCCAGGACATGTTCCACCTCGGAGGTTCCAATACCGAGGGCGAAGGCGCCAAAGGCGCCATGTGTCGAGGTATGGCTATCGCCACAAACCAGGGTCATCCCCGGCTGCGTTAGGCCCAGTTCCGGCCCAATGACATGGACAATCCCCTGATCGGGACTTTCAAGATCAAAAATCGTAATACCAGACTGCCGACAGTTTTGAACCAACGTGTCGATCTGTTGTTTGGATATCGGATCGGCAATCGGGAGCGATCGATCGGTGGTCGGGACATTATGATCCAGTGTGGCAAAGGTCTTTTCCGGACGGCGGACCGGCCGGCCGGAAAGCCGTAATCCCTCAAATGCCTGCGCGGAGGTCACCTCATGAATCAAATGGCAATCGATATAGAGAATTGCAGGCTTCCCCTCTTCCTGATGGACAACATGGCCCTGCCATATTTTCTCAAACATCGTTTTAGGGGTTGTCATGACCTGTATCCACTCGCCTTATCGATGGGTTTTATTATATAGAGCGAAAAGAGGGATAAACAAGTGGAACACCGGTCTTAAGGAGGGCGCGCGACGCGAAACTCAGGTTGGAGAGATTTTGGCCAACCCCAGACGAGACAGGCAGAAGATCAGCCATTTCGAGGGATCAAAGTTATACCAGATCGGCCCATTCCGGTAATCGCGTGGATAGGCATGGTGATAATTATGATACCCCTCTCCGAAGGTCACAAGAGAGATCCACCAACTATTACGGCTGCTGTTTGCCTCGCTATACGGCTGATCTCCCCAGATGTGACAGATGGAGTTGATACAAAAGGTGGAATTTAAAACCAGAAAGGTTCTCATCACCCCTGCCAATAAAAAGGCGCTGAGAAAACCCAGCCATCCCCGGTGCAAATAGCCCAGCATGGAGGGAAGCAGAAAACCGGATACAACAATCGGAAGGTAATAGTCATGCTGCCACATCACCCATTTATCCTTTCGAAACGGGGCCACATACTTCTCCTCCGCGTAAGGACTTTTGGTAAACACCCAAAGGATATGACTGTGCCAAAACCCCTTTGTGGCATTGTAGGGGTCTTCCTCCTGATCCACCTTCGCGTGATGACGGACATGGTCCGAACACCATTTTAGCGCGGAGTTTTCCATGGCCCATCCCCCGGCAATCAGCAGGGCGATTTTCACCCCACTTGGACAACTAAAACTGCGATGCGAAATAAACCGATGATACCCGACGGTAATCCCAAGACCGGTCACAATATAAAGAACACCAAAAAGCGTCCAGTCCAGCCAGCTAAAATCAAAGTGGTACGAAAACAGAGGAAGCCCGACGAAAAGAATCAGGAGCATCGCGGCAAAGACAAAAATAGACAGATAGTCCCTTCGGAAGACCAACTCGGCTTTTTGTGACATATTGGAAAGTGTGTTCTGAAGTTGCATTTCTAAAAACTCCTTTAATTCTACCTGATCCTATTTTTGAAAAGCAAGGCTTCTCAAAATAAACCATCTCCACCTTTCACATCCCGCCATGATACTACAACCGCCTACTGGGAGGTCAACCTGTTGTATTGATCCGAGCGCAAATTGACATAAAACGAGTAGAAGGCCATACTC
>CAZSME010000017.1:5800-13313 GCA_964607665.1 uncultured Nitrospirota bacterium
CCTGTTGTATTGATCCGAGCGCAAATTGACATAAAACGAGTAGAAGGCCATACTCCGCAGAACAACCAACGTAAGGTTCGGATGGCCCTAAAATCGTTTTATATTATTGATGGCAGCGCGTATATCTTTCGCGGTTATTACGCCATTCGGGATCTTTCCACCGCCTCCGGTCTTCCCACAAATGCGGTTTACGGTTTTATCAAAATGTTGCTGAAGATTATTGCCGAAAATGCGCCGGACTATCTTGCGATTGCGTTTGACACGAAGGGCCCCACCTTTCGTCATGAGGTCTATCCTGAGTACAAGGCCCATCGTCCCGAAATGCCGGACGACCTCGCCGTTCAAATCCCCTATATCCATCAGGCCGTTTCCGCCCTTGGGATTGTCTCCATCCTCAAGGAGGGGTATGAGGCCGACGACCTCATCGGCACGCTCGCAAAATCCGGGGAGGCCCAAGGGGTATCCGTCACGATTGTTAGCGGCGATAAGGATATGTTTCAACTGGTCTCGCCGCAGATCACCGTTTACGATCCGGTCAAAGAGAAACGGTTTACCCCGGAGGATGTCCATGCCCGTTTTGGCGTTCCCCCCTCCCATGTCGTCGATATCATGGGGCTTATGGGGGACACCGCCGATAATATTCCGGGGGTTTCCGGCATCGGCCAAAAAACAGCAATGGAGTTGATCGCGCAATTCGGGACGATGGACCATCTTCTCTCGAATCTGGACCAGGTCAAAAAGCCAAAACTGCGAGACGCCCTGCAAAAGGAACAAGAGATGGCCCGATTAAGCCGGGCATTGGCCACGATTCGCACCGATTGCCCGATCGATTTTCATCTTGATCACTATCACATTCAACAACCCAATCCCGACCTCCTTCTTCCCCTTCTCAAGGAGCTTGAATTCACTTCACTGCTGAAGGAGTTCTCAACGATTAAAATGCCGGAGAAACAGGCCCACCGGTATCAGGCGATTACGGCCTCGGAGTTATCCAAACAGATCGCGCAGATGGGAAAGATACAGCAGGTGGTCATCGAAATCGGTTCCATCGAACATAGCCGCTCGGTTGGGATCGCCCTTGCCTTCAAAACAGGGGACCCGCTTTATTTGTCGGTTGACCCTTCGGCGATTCCCGCGCCCCTCCGCAACATTTTAGAATCAAACGACATTAGTAAGACCGGCCATGACCTAAAGCCGCTGCTGGCCTTTTTCAAAAAACAGGGGGTAACCCTTTCCGGCCCCCTCTTTGACACGATGATCGCGGCCTATCTTCTCAACCCGGGCCGCCGCGACTACGCCCTGAAAACACTGGCCCAAGAATACCTCAAACAAGAGATCGACGAAACGACCATGGAGGGGGAATGTGCCGGCCTGTGTCAGCGGGCTTCGGTGATTTTCCAACTCACAGAACCGCTCACGCTGCTCCTGCATAAGAACTCCCTTTCCGCGCTGCTTGCCCATATTGAGATCCCGCTGATTGCCGTTTTGGCCGAGATCGAACAAGTGGGTATAAAAATCGATCTTTCGCTCTTATCCAAAATGTCACACGCGTTTGATCAGGAGTTTTCCGAAGTTACAAAACGGGCGTACGCGCATGCGGGCCGCGAGTTTAACATCAACTCCCCGAAGCAGTTGGCCGAAATCCTGTTTCAGGAGCTCCATCTTCCTCCGGTTCGCAAGACAAAAACAGGGTTTTCCACCGACGAAGATGTCCTCTCTCAATTAGCCCCGCTGCATCCGCTTCCCGCGGAAATCATTAAAAGTCGGCAGATCGTTAAGCTGAAATCAACCTACATCGATGCGTTGCCACAACTGGTCTCTCCGAGCGATGGCCGTGTCCATACGAAATTAAACCAGGCGGTCGCCGCCACCGGCCGCCTTTCCTCCTCCGATCCCAATCTTCAGAATATTCCCATTCGCGGCGAGTGGGGCCAAAAAATCCGTGAGGCGTTTATTGCCGAAGAGGGGTGTTTGCTCTTGGTGTTGGACTACAATCAGATCGAACTGCGAATTCTGGCACACTTATCCGAAGATACCGAACTGGTCAACGCGTTTCAAACAGGGGAAGATATTCATACCCGTACCGCGGCCGAGATTTTTGGCCTTCCAAAAGAGGCAATCACCCGTGAAATGCGACGGGCCGCCAAATCCATCAATTTCGGCATTATTTATGGCATGAGCCCGTTTGGTCTTGCGACCCAACTGGGCATTCCCCAAACCGAGGCGAAACGTTATATCGATCTTTACTTTGCCCATTATCATGGCGTGCGGCGATTTATTGATGAAACCTTAACCCGCGTCCGAGAGACGGGGATTGTAAAAACCCTGTTTCAACGCAAAAGAACGATCGTAGAGTTAACCAGCCGAAACAATCGAATCCGTGAGATGGGAGAACGATTGGCAATTAACACGCCGATTCAAGGGTCGGCCGCGGATATTATTAAGCTGGCCATGATCGAGATTTCCGCGTGGCTCAAAGAAGCGGGGATGAAAAGCCGACTAATCCTTCAGGTGCACGATGAACTGCTGCTGGAAGTGCCCGAAGCGGAGATGCCTGTTGTGCGAGAGAAGGTGGCGTCGTTAATGGAGGAGGTCGTCTCGCTGAAGGTTCCGCTCAAAGTGGATGTCGGAGTGGGGGCAAACTGGTGGGCGGCGAAGCCGTGATCGCTTTTATCGCGTCCGCAGCCTTTTGGAAAATAGCCCGTTCATTCAGATGGGTTAAGCGTTCCATCGCCTCATCCAGCGGAAACCATTTTGCCTCGTCCGCCTCATGGTCATGATCGGCCACATCCCCCTCAAGATAGACAAGCAGATAGAAATGGACTGTTTTGGAGATCTGTTTTCGATCGGGCTTGGAATAAAATTGGTACCGGATTTCGCCCAGTTTTTCCAACACACGGCCCAACGTGCCGGTTTCTTCCCGCACCTCTCGGACCGCCGTTTCCTGCAGCGATTCGCCCTCTTCCATCGACCCTTTTGGCAGGCACCACACCTCTCTTCCCCCCTGACTTCGATGAGAAATTAAAATGACTTCGGGCTGGTCTCCGTTCATCCGGTAAATGACCCCACCCGACGAAGTATCCGATTTTGTCTTAGTGACCGATTCCATAAGCGCCTTTTCTTGATTCTATTATAACAGGCATAGGATGGTGCTGGATCCTCCCCTCGAAGAGGTGCGGGTTGACCACGCTTTCCGCTTTTTGCTATCTTGGACGACTCAGTATTCATTCGTCAATACTGTAACGGCCACCTCTCTAAACCGACTGCGCGACCCGACTGTTGCGTTGCGCGGTGCTCGGAGTCCTCATGTACACAGCGTACATTGCGGTTCCTGTGCGCAGTAGCGCCTTGCATTCCGGTCGCTCGCTACGGTTTTTAGAGGTGCCCTAATCAATAACCTGGGTAGAATCTTTTCTAGAAAATGAAGCTTCTTTTGTTCGTCCTGTTTCTTTTGACTGTTCCGCAAACCCATGCGAACGAAGAGGCGCCAAGCACCCCGTCTCTCTCCATACCCCCCTCTCTGCCATCTACACCGTCCCCTCTCCCGTTTGCCCCCGGCGAACACCTGGTCTATGAAGTACGTTATCTGGGGCTAAACGCGGGAACGGCAACGTTGTCCGTTTTGGATGCAATCACCCTCGATGGACGTGAAATCTATCCGCTCCGTTCGACCGCGCAGTCTTCCGATTTAACCTCCATCTTCTATCCCGTCAACGACTACATCGAATCGTATCTGGATGTGGAAGGGATGTATTCTCATTCGATCCGCATTAAACAGCGTGAGGGGAAGAGACGGCGTGATAAGACCATTGCGTTTGACCAAGTCGCACATAAAGCGCTCCAGATAAAAGATGGTGAACAGGAGGTGTTTGATGTTCCGGAGAAGGTGCACGATTCGTTAAGTTCACTCTACTATTTCCGGCTCGATCGGAACCTCACCCCCGGTCGTTCTGTTTTTATTGATGTCCATGAAAGTGAAAAGAATTGGAGGCTCGAAATTCAGGTTTTGGGATACGAAACGGTCACGACGCCCCTTGGAACATTCAACACCATTAAGGTCAAAACCCTGCCCCGCTACGAAGGGATTTTCATCAATAAGGGGGCCGTCGTGATCTGGGTTACGAACGATGACCGGCGCATTCCGGTGATCATGGAATCAAAGGTAAAAATCGGGTCGATCACGGTCACCCTGATTTCAAGACGGGATGGCCAGAAAACCCCTGCGGTCAAATAAACCACCCCAACCCCGCAGCCAGCGTTCCGGCCTCCGTAACCAAGGGGAATAAGAGACCTCATGTCTGTATTCTGCCCCATTTGTAAAGAGAAAACGACCTGGGAAGAAAACCCGCATCGCCCTTTTTGTTCGGAACGATGCCGGTGGATTGATCTTGGATCATGGGCCGATGAGTCGTACCGCATCGTTTCGAAGATAGACGAAAGCCGCTCTCTTGCACCGGAAACAAGCCCGGAAGAAAAATCAGAGCAGTAGGCAAAAAAGCATTCTCTCCCCCGATATTATCCTGGCGTCATAAAAATAAAAATACAATAATAACAGTACGTTAAAAACACTCAGTGGATTGGTATGTCTTTTGCTTAATCACTGTTGTAACGGATCTGTTTTTGATCCCAGACCTTCCATCTCTCTTCGAAGAGGGGGAGGACGGAGACGGTTTATGATGCCAAGCTTGATCCTACCAATAAGACCGGAAGGGGGAGGCACCCTAACACGTCCCGATCGGCAGGCCGATAAGACGATCGAAGGGCCGAAAGAGGACCGCTTTGAGGATATGCTTCTCACCCTCCAAGATCAAAATTTGTCGCAGGATATCTCGCCCCGGTTTTCACTCGTTTCCGGATCGTCCTTACAATCGTTCCGAGAAAAAACAGCACTCGAGACAACCGATCCAGAAAAAGCGATTACCAAAGCGCGCCCCAATCCCGATCAATCCGCTTCCACGCCGGAGAAAAAAGAGATTCCGGGAACGGGAGAAGCCCCCGGTGAGAAGACGCAGGGCAATCCCTCTTCTAACCGAGCCGATGCAAATGGACAAGGCGAGGAGACCGCGGCACTCGAATCGAGTTATGCGCAATCCAAGCTATCTCATGGCGACGGCAATGGGGAGGGGGCCGGAAAGGGCGTGGGAGAAAATCTGATCACGCTCGTGTCCGATACATCCATTGAGGCGGCCGCCCCGGTTGGCCTGATTAAGGCGCAGGCCCAGGGAACAACGGTTTCGGGATCAAAATCACAAGATCAAATCACGGAACAAAAAATCATTCAACAGGTGGCCCAGACCTTGTCACTCAAGCGGCTTGATATCCGTAAGGGGGGCGAAGGGGTCATCTTAAAACTGGAGCCCAAAGAGTTCGGCGCATTAAAAATAGAGGTTCGGACAAACCAAGAGATGGTTTCAGCGGAAATTACGACACAACATCCGCACGTCCGGGAGATTCTGGAGAAAAACCAGTCCCTTTTGGAGGACGCGCTGTCCCGTTTGGGGCTTCGAGTCGATCAATTCTCCGTCAATGTCGGTGATTTCGGAAACAGAATGGACTCCCCGAACGATGGGTGGAGGGACGATGAACTCGATGCCGGGTATACCGTTTCGCCGTTATTGGGAGCGGTCGAAGAGGCCCTTCGATACCGGTACAGTGAGCAAAGTAATATCAGTGTCTATGTATAAAAAAAGGAGCAGCCATGCCAGCCGTTGACGCATTAGGAAGAGAGGCCTTTTTACACCTACTGACAACCCAATTAAAGTTTCAGGATCCGCTGAAACCGATGGAGTCGACCGAGTTTATCTCGCAATTGGCCCAGTTTCGAGAGCTGGAAACGGCCCTCGAGACGAACAAGACGCTAAACACATTGGTACAGGGAACGGCCGCAACCAATAACCTGAATGCCGCGGGCCTGATTGGCCGTCGTGTTGAAGTGCGTGGCGGAGGCGGGTTCCATGTCGCGGGAGAGACCGAGACCATTGCGTACAATCTAAAAAAAGATGCGTCTGCGGTTTTCATTCATGTGTTGGATGCGGCAGGAAACGCCGTGCGGACGCTCCCGCTCGGTCAACAGAAGGGGGGGGCAAACACCATTCAATGGGATGGTAACGATAATGATGGCAACCCCTTGCCCGAAGGCCAGTATACCTATCTGGGAACCGCCAAGGATGCCAAGGACCAACTGGTCCCCGTTAGCGTTCATACGCAGGGAGAGATCACCGGCGTATCGTACGAGAATGGCGCCCCCTTGATTACCGTCAATGGGTCAACCGTTCCGTTGTCCGACATTATTAAGGTTTTAAAATAAGAGCTAATTAAAACAGGAGGAAACCATGTCTATTTCACCTTCGATGCTATCAGGAGTCACTGGCGTCAATGTCTTTCAATCCGGTCTAACGGTCATTGGCAATAATATTGCCAATACCGACACCATCGGTTTCAAGGAAGGCGCGATCTCGTTTGCCGAGATCATTTCTGAGGAGATGACGGGACCGTTTCAGTTTGGAATGGGGGCACTCGTAAACGATGTCCGAACCCGCTTTACTCAGGGAGCGATTGAAAGAACCGGAAACCCTCTGGACCTCGCATTAGACGGTAATGGATTTTTTGTGCTGAAAGATCCAGATGGCCTCCCGATCTCGTTTCTGACCCGCGCGGGGGCCTTTAAGCGGGACAGTAAAGGCCTCGTTGTCAATGCCGATGGATTGCAACTGCAGGCATTTAAGCTCGACGCGGAAGGAAAGGCCACCGGGGAGCTGGGCGCCATCGATTTTTCATTGAATCAACAATCCCCCCCCAAGGCAACCAGCAAGGTCAATGTAACACTCAATCTTTTTTCCGGGACGCAGGACCCCACAACCGTTGTAACCAGCGAAACGGCAACGGTATTAGATCCCATTGAAGCGGGCGACTTCACCATTAACGGTGTTCCCGTCGCCGCAATCGATCCCGGAGAGACCGCGGAAGAACAGGCGGATAATATCGCAGCGGCCATCAACGATATTACCGATGAAACGGGGGTGACCGTTGAGCGCGTCGGCACATCGGTTAAGCTGACCCAAATCCACGGGGGGCCGATCACCATTGGCTTTGACCTGGATCAGGATCAGGACCTTGCCGCGAAAACCGGTTTTACTGCAGGCGTCTTCCTCAATGATAAAGACGCACAAACCGGCCAAACCATTGCCCGTGTTTTGACCGGAAATGTGATGACCGACGCAGGGAGTAAAACAGTCCGAGGGCTAGATACCCGGTTCAAAGACGAAATCAAGGCCGGTGACTCTATTGTGATTGGAACGAACAGTTACAATGTGGAATCGGTGCAATCGAACACCGAACTCACATTGACCGCTGCCGCGACGGCAACAATCACAGAGGACGACGATCCGGTGACGGCCACTGCGCGCTTCTCCAATTTTTCAACGGCCATATCGGTCTTCGATTCACAGGGCGCGGAACACCTGGTCAACGTTGTGTTCCGGAAAACCGGCACGAATGTCTGGGAATGGAACGC
>CAZSME010000018.1:0-12569 GCA_964607665.1 uncultured Nitrospirota bacterium
TCCTTGACATTATCCGGGGGTATGGTTAGAATGAAAACAGTAGGGAAAGCAGCACTCTATATAGGAAATCATCACACAGGAGAGGAGCGGCGCAATGTTTGAAAAATTCACCGATCGGGGACGAAAAATCATTGTGTTGGCCCGCGAAGAGGCCGAACGGCATCAAAACGACTATCTGGGGACCGAACATCTTGTGTTGGCCATCTTAAGAGAGGGAGACGGAATGGCCCTCGCGGTGGTTAAAAAGATGGGGCTTTCCCCGGAACATATCCGGTTGGAAATCGAACGCAATCTTCCGGGCGGCGGGAATACGATGACCTTCGGCGAAATCCCGTTCACGCCGCGTGTCAAAAAGGTGATTGAGTATGCTGCGGAAGAGGCAAAACTGCTTGGCCATAACTACATTGGAAGCGAGCATATTTTGTTGGGTCTTTTAAGGGAAGAAGAAGGAATCGGCGGAAAGGTCATGCGGAGCATGGGCGGGAATCTGTTAACGGCCCGGCAGCTCACAATCAATCTGCTCCGAAAGGCCACCCCCCGCGAAAAAGAAAAGAGGTCCAGTACGCCCGCGTTAGACGAGTTCGGCCGCGATCTGACCCAGATGGCCAGCGAAGGGACATTGGATCCGGTTATTGGCCGTCATGATGAAATCGAACGGGTGCTCCAGATATTAAGCCGTCGAACGAAGAATAATCCTGTTCTTATCGGTGAGCCGGGTGTCGGGAAAACAGCGATTGTTGAAGGGTTGGCCTTAAAAATCGTCGCGATGGACGTGCCCGATAACCTTCTCAATAAACGGGTCATGTCGCTCGACTTAGGTTCGCTGGTTGCCGGCACGAAATATCGAGGTCAGTTTGAAGAACGGTTGAAAGTGGTAATGAAAGAGATCGTCACATCCGGAAATGTGATTGTCTTTATCGATGAGCTGCATACCCTGGTGGGGGCGGGTGCGGCGGAAGGCTCGATTGATGCATCGAATATGTTGAAACCGGCGCTCTCGCGCGGAGAGATTCAGTGTATTGGCGCGACCACATTGGACGCGTTTCGAAAACATATCGAGAAAGATGCCGCGCTCAAACGGCGCTTTCAGCCGATCTTTGTGCAACCCCCGTCCGAGGGCGAAGCGGTTCGGATCATTAAGGGGTTGAAAGATCGTTACGAAGAACATCACCGGGTCTCTATTTTAGACGAGGCGGTGGAGGAGGCCGTGCGCCTTGCCGATCGATATATTTCAGACCGGTTTTTACCCGATAAGGCAATCGATGTGATTGACGAAGCCGGCTCTCGGGCAAAGCTCATGGCCTATTCGCATCCTGAAGAACTCAAAGCCATGGAGCAGGAATTAAAAAAGATGGGCCGGGATAAGGAGGTCGCGATACGGGTTCAGAACTTTGAAGAGGCGGTTCGGTTGCGAGAGGAGGAGGAGCGGCTCCGGAAATTGCTGGAAGAGATGCGGCAAACATGGAAAAAGAATCAGGAAACGAACCGCCCCATCATCAGTCGTGAAGAGGTCGCCTATATTGTCTCTAAGATGACCGGCATTCCTCTGGTTAAAATGGAAGAGGGAGAAACCAAAAAGCTGTTGAATATGGAAGCGGAGTTGACAAAACGGATCATCGGTCAGGACGAGGCGATTCAGGTCCTGGCGCGTGCGATTCGAAGGTCGCGTTCCGGGTTGAAGGGCCATCGCCGCCCGATCGGCTCGTTTATCTTTTTAGGACCCACGGGCGTCGGCAAGACCGAGTTGGCGCGCGCATTGGCCGAATTCCTTTTCGACACCGATGAAGCGCTCATCCGCGTGGATATGTCCGAGTATATGGAAAAGTTTTCCAGCTCGCGTCTCGTCGGCGCCCCTCCGGGGTATGTCGGTTATGAAGAGGGGGGACAGCTCACCGAAAAGGTCCGAAGGCGGCCTTACTCGGTGGTTCTTTTCGATGAGATTGAGAAGGCCCATCCCGATGTCTTTAATATGCTGCTTCAGGTCTTGGACGATGGCTGTTTAACCGATAGCTTCGGCCGAAAAGTTGATTTCAAAAATACGGTGCTGATTCTGACCTCCAATCTCGGCACGAAGATGTTGAACAAAATGAAAACGTTGGGCTTTCAACGCGAGGCCGATTACAACCTCTATGATAAGATGAAAGAGACGATTCACACCGAGCTAAAGAATTCATTTAATCCGGAGTTCTTAAACCGGATTGACGATATTCTTATCTTCCATCCCCTTGAGAAAAAACATTTGGAAGCGATTGTCGAGATTCAGCTGGCCGATTTGAATCAACGATTATCGGAGAACGGTATCCAGTTGGAATTTTCGGAAGAGGTGAAGGTGTGGCTCATTCAAGAGGGATATGACGCGGCGTACGGCGCGCGACCGATGCGCCGTTGCATCCAGAAAAATATTGAGGATCCCCTTTCCGAAGAGATTATTCGGGGCCGGTTCAAAGAATGCCGGAAGGTCCGGGTGATTCTCAAAGAAAATACCCCGGCCTTTATCGAAGACGAGGTTTTGGCGCCTGTTTAGAGGTGGTCATTCTCGGTGTTGAAACCTCGTGCGATGAGACGGCCGTTGCTGTTCTTAATGGCAGGGCGGTTACACACCTTCTTTCTTCGCAAATCGATCTTCACAAAAAATATGGCGGTATTGTTCCGGAGCTGGCCTGCCGAAGGCATATTGAGACGATTGGGCCGCTCTTCCACGAACTGCTGACCCGCGCTTCCATTACCCCTTCCCAATTCAACGCCATTGCCGTCACGGTCGGGCCGGGACTGATCGGCGCCCTTCTCGTCGGCGTTTCGTTTGCCAAATCGCTTTCCTACGCGCTACAAATCCCGCTGCTTGCCGTCCATCATCTGGAGGGACATCTTGCCGCCATCTTCCTGGAGTATCCGGAGGTGCGCTTTCCGGCGGTTGCGTTGGTCGTCTCCGGGGGTCATACCGAGCTTTACCGGATCCCGGAAGAAGGGGTGTATCAGCTCATGGGAAAGACGCGGGACGACGCGGCCGGAGAGGCCCTGGATAAAGGGGCGCGGATGCTGGGTTATGATTATCCTGGCGGGCCGGTGATTGATCGATTGGCGCAAAAGGGCAACGCCGAACGGTTTCGGTTTCCGATACCGGCCGTAGAGGGCTTGGATTTCAGTTTCAGCGGCCTCAAAACCGCCCTGATGCGGACGGTCTCTGGATTAAAAGATCAGAACGATTGGTCATCTTTACATCCCGACATTGCCGCTTCATACCAGAAGGCGATTGTAGAGTCGTTGATTCGGAAAACTCTTTCGGCCCTCAAACAAGTACAGGCAAAAAGTATGTTGCTCGTGGGTGGGGTCGCGGCCAACTCCCTTTTGCGACGCCGAATGAAAGAGGAGGCGGAGCGAGTGGGTGTCGCGGTTTATATCCCGTCGCCGGAGTATTGCACCGACAACGCGGCGATGATCGCGATGGCCGGCCGCTCCCATTTTGAGCGGCACGATTTTGCCCCACTCGACATCAGCCCACAACCCCATTTAGAGCTTTTGTCGGCGCCTTCAGAAAGAGCACGCCCAGTGGAGGCAACGTAAGGCAAAGCGAAAAAGGCCGGCCGTGCCACTGAACCGGCGATGCGTCTACCTGGCCCAGATTTCCATGCCCGCTACCGCCAAACAGGTCCGCATCGGTATTGAGGATCTCTTGCCAGACCCCCCAATGGTCCACGCCGATACGGAAGTTATACTGCGGCGTTGGCGTAAAGTTGCAGACCACTAAAACCGTCTCTTCCCTATTTCTACTTTGGCGCAACCAGGTGAGTACGCATTGCTCGGCATTATCAGCATCAATCCACTCAAAACCATTGGCGTTGCAGTCGGACGTATGGAGCGCCGGCGTTTCACGGTAGACCCGGTTCAACTGTTTAACCAACTCCTGCACCCCGCGATGTCGTTCGTATGCTTCAAGGTGCCATTCGACGCTGCCGTCGTGCTGCCACTCCCCCCATTGCGCGATTTCCGACCCCATAAACAACATCTTCTTTCCCGGCAGGCCATACATATATCCATAGAGCAGGCGCAGGTTCGCAAACTTCTGCCACACATCGCCCGGCATTTTTCCAAGTAACGAGCCTTTTCCATGCACCACCTCATCATGGGAAAGCGGCAGGACAAAATTTTCATAAAAGGCATAGAGGGATCGAAAGGTCAGCGCGTTGTGGTGGAAACGGCGATGGATCGGGTCCCGACCCATATACCGAAGCGTGTCGTGCATGAAACCCATATCCCATTTCAGGCCAAAGCCAAGCCCCCCCATATCGGTTGGACGGGAGACCATCGGCCACGACGTCGACTCCTCCGCAATCGTCTGGACATCGGGATAGCGCGCATAGACCGCCCGGTTGAGATGCCGGATCAGTTGGATCGCGCCCAGGTTTTCACGCCCGCCATATTGATTTGGAATCCACTCCCCGCTCTTTCGGGAATAGTCGAGATAGAGCATCGAGGCAACGCCATCCACGCGTAGTCCATCCAGATGATAACGATGAAGCCAAAAGATCGCGCTCGACGAAAGAAAGCTCCGTACCTCGTTGCGGTCGTAATTGAAGATCAGGCTCTGCCAGTCGGGATGAATCCGCTGTCTTGGATCGGCGTGTTCATAAAGATGGGTGCCATCGAAGTAGCCCAGCCCATGTTCGTCCGCGGGAAAGTGGGCCGGGGCCCAATCAAAAATCACACCGATGCCGGCCTGATGGAGTCGATCAATCAGAACCATCAGGTCATGGACGCTGCCGTACCGGCTTGAGGGGGCAAAGTAACCGGTCACCTGATAACCCCACGATCCAAAAAACGGGTGCTCCATCACCGGCAAAAACTCCACATGGGTAAACCCCATTTTCGTCACGTAGTCAACCAATGTTGTGGCCAGCTCACGGTAGGTTAACGATCGACCGCCTTCTTCGGAAACCCGCATCCATGAGCCGAGGTGGACCTCATAGATCGCCATCGGCGCGTCCAAGCGGTTCTTGCTTGCCCGGTTTTTAAGCCATACGCTATCTCCCCATGCGTAGGTCAGATCGGTAATTGCCGAGCCCGTCTTCGGCGGCAACTCATGGGCAAATCCAAATGGATCGGCCTTGTCGACGGTGTAGTCGCTGTCCCGCGCGGCGATGTGATATTTGTAAAGTTGGCCTACGGTGGCGTCCGGTACAAAACCTTCCCAAATCCCCGACGAGCCGCGCGGAGCGAGTGGGTGCTTCCCTCGATCCCAGCCGTTAAAATCGCCCATGACCGATACATAGGCCGCATTCGGCGCCCAGACCGCAAAGTAAATCCCCGGCTTCCCACCCACAATGTGGGGATGCGCGCCGAACTTGTCATAGAGCTGGCAATGTGTTCCTTCGTTGAAAAGATAGATATCCATATCGGTGAGCAGCGATTCGCTCGGCGGATCCGGCCTTTTTGACGCATCACCTCCCTGCGACGTGGTTTCATCCACCACCATTTCATTTGCGTGGGCCTTTCGTTCGTTGTCGATTTGTTGAAGCAGGCGGCCGACTTCGGGCATCTCCATGATGGTTTCAAGCGTATGCCGGAATTTGCGCCGCCAGTTGGGCCGCTCGTGTCCGGTTGCCGGAACATTTTGCGGCTCGCGCTCCAGCCAGAGGTCTTCCAGATTAACCAATAGGGCCGCGGCAGAACTGCCCGCATATTGCATAAGTATCCCGGAGAGGTTCTGAAAAGGATCGGTCATCTGTGTCGGCTCGCCCGGTCTTGCCATAAGCCGCTTTGTTACGATCTCTTTTGCCCGGCACCGTTCTGTTTCCAGATGAACGGCTTCATCGGCCGTCACAAACCCCCTTGCAACGCGATCGTCAATCTCCGATCCGTCCCACCAACGCACAAATGGAGGCATATCGTGTGTGTTCACGCTGGCCACCGCGTCGTTCGGCACGCCGACAAACGGATCGCGTCGGGCTTCCTCCAGCTCATATTCGAGGACATGCATCCGATGGATACCGGTCTGTGCCATTGTTGTTCGAACAATATCGGGGACTGTTCCCAAATCCTCACCGACTAAAAACGCGCCGGCCCGATTCGACTCGATCGCCAGAATCGCGTAAAGCTCCGGATATCGGTAACGAACATAGACCCCTTCTTTCGGCGACATCCCCTCCGGAACGCAATAAACACGATGCAGCCCCATCACATGATCGATGCGTAACGCGCCGGCGCTCTTCAGATGATGACGAATGCAATCGATGAAATACCGATAGGACTGGCGCCGAAGACCGACCGGGTGAAGCGGCGTAATCCCCCAACACTGACCCTCGGTGAACACCGCATCCGGCGGCGCGCCCAGCGCGCATCCAAAAAGAAACGCGTCCCGTTCTCGCCATGCGTCGTAGCCGCCCTGGTGAACACCCAGCGGCAAGTCCAGATAAAGACCCACCCCCAACGATCGCCCCTTTTCCGCAAGCGATTCCATCTGCTCAAACGATTTCCACTGAACATAGAGGTGATAGCGAACGGCCTCCTCCTGATAGTCGGAAGGACGAAGGGTCCCGGATCGGGGGCCTGTAGGCCACGCCGGCCAAGGCTGCCCGGCCTGTTCGGTGGCCGCGCGAAACTCGGCGTAATCGCGAACGCGCGGGTTGGATTTTACAAACGCCTCAAGGGCCTGCAGCTCCGTACCCTTCTGCGTGAAAACGTCCTGGGCCAGTTTTTCAAGCAGGCGGCGTTTCAGCGCCATCTGTCGGCGATAGTCGACCAGCGGTTCCCTGCGCAGCGCATCGGCCTCGTTACGAAATTCGGAAGAGGCGAGAACGGTTCGTGCCAGCACGCTGGTCTCCGCAAGTTTTTCGAGGTCAAGATAGAACTCGTTCCAAAAAAGACGGCTGACCGGGGTGTACGGACTGGGGTCGCAAGGCACGTCAAGGAATGTGGGCAGAAGCGGCAATGTCCCAACAACGGAGCCCCCCTGCCGACCGACCCACGAAACCAGCGTATCGAGATCTCCAAGATCGCCGCCACCCATACTCCGTTGGCTGTGCAGGGCATAGAGTGGCGCAAAGACGCCCCAGGTCCGGTCTTTGGGTTGCCACGCCTGCTTCGGTGGACAGAGAAGCAATGTATCGGACGGGTCACGACCGATGTCAATCCGCGCGCGATGATATCCCAATGGAAGGGGGTGTTCAAGACGGATGGCCCTCTCGACACACGTTTGCCCCGCCACATCATGGGTTACGGTTATAGGCAAATCCGATAGACGACCCGTATAGACTTCGCTGTCGTCTTGTTCCAATACAATTTCGACCCGATAGGCGCCGTTTGCATCGGCCGGAACACGCAACGTCAGCGCGGGCGGCTCCTGCCCCTGAATAACCCGAACCGGCTCGCAGGATTGTTGCCAAAGCGCACGCTCTCGGACGGTCAGCGCGTCGGCGATGTCCGCGGGTGAATGAATCGGCGCGCCGAGCGATTGGAGTATCTTGATCAGGCTTTCGTGCGACGCGTGATGACGCTGCCCCCGTATATCGTCATACGAGGTCTCAATGTCGTAAAGCGTTGCAAGGTATTCGAGGCCCGGGTCGATACTCATGCGTAGTAGTCAAAGTCGTTCTCGCGGCGCACAAACGAACGAATCACAAAAACATGCGCGGGCATGATCTGCGGGTTTAACGCAACGTAGTTTCGATCTCCCTGCCAGAGATATCGGGTATCGCTTAAAAGATCATGGACTTGAAAGCGGTCGTTTGGGCCAAGGCCCAGCGGGGTCAGGTTCAATGTAACCCAGCCCGACTGCGTCCGATGGAAGTCAAGATTAACAACCACAAGCACCCGGCATTTTTTGTCGTCGGTCTGCTTGCTGAAGCAAAGGAGCTGGTTGTTGTCCGTCGGATGGAAGCAGAGGTTGTCGTTGCGTTGTAAGGCCGGGTAATCGCGTCGGGCCTGATTCAGCCGGGTAATGACCGGCGCGAGGCTATCGGGCGAGTGGATGTTCCATTGTTTGATCTCATACTTCTCATTATCGATATATTCTTCCGACCCGGGGCGGGCAACATGTTCCATCAGCTCAAACGCGGGGCCATAGATACCGTAGTTGCTGGAGAGGGTCGATGCCAACACCAATCGCGCGATGAACGCCGGCCGTCCCCCGACTTGAAGATGCTCGGGCAAAATATCCGGTGTGTTCGGCCAGAAGTTGGGGCGAAAGAAATCGGTGATCCCGGTTTTCGTCAGTTCTTCAAGATAGGCGCGTATCTCCTCACCGGTCTCACGCCAGGTAAAATAGGTATACGACTGCGAGAAACCGGCCTTGGCCAGGGCATACATCAACTTCGGGCGGGTGAAGGCCTCGGCCAGAAAGAGAACGTCGGGATATTTCTTTTTGAGATCGCCAAGGCACCAGGCCCAGAACGCAAGCGGCTTCGTGTGCGGATTGTCCACCCGAAAAATGCGGACCCCCTGTTCAATCCAAAAGACAAAGATGCCGTGGATCTCCTGCCAGAGCGCCTGTTGATCCCTGCAGCTAAAATCAAACGGATAGATATCCTGATATTTTTTAGGCGGATTCTCGGCGTATTGAATCGTTCCATCCGGCCTTTGTTTGAACCACTCCGGGTACTTGGTTACATAGGGATGATCCGGCGAGACCTGAAGGGCAATATCCAGCGCGATCTCAAGGTCGTGTTCGTTGGCCTTCAATAGCAGCTTGCGAAAATCCGATAGCGTTCCCAGTTCGGGATGAATTGCTTTGTGCCCGCCGTCTGGACTTCCAATCGCCCACGGGGATCCCGGCTCTCCGTCCTGGGCAACAAGCGCGTTATTTTTCCCCTTGCGATGACGCGTACCAATCGGATGAATCGGAGGCAGATACAAAACATCAAACCCCATTGATGCGACATAGGGCAACCTCTTCTCCATATCTTGAAAGGTTCCGTGCGTTCCGTCTCCTCGTGTCGATCGGGGGAACATCTCGTACCAGGTGGAGAACCGGGCCTTCGCGCGATCCGCGAATACCTCCAGAACCGGCCCATCGCGTGTAACCTGTTTTCGGTCCGGATAGACCGCAGCCAGCTCCAACAGCCGGGGTTCGAGTGATAACCGAACGCGGGACGCGATCGTCGCTTGTTGATCTTGCAGGGTTTGCGCAACGGCTTTCAATTCCGGCCGATCGTTCCCGAAGGCCCTCTTTGCGATTCGTGACACGATTTCTGCGCCGATCGCAAGATCCATTTCAATATCCTGTCCGGCGTCGATCTTTTTTTTAAGGCCACGCTGCCAGGTGCCAAACTCGTCGACCCATGCCTCAATCGTGTATTGCCAACAACCGAGATCGCTCAACGTAAAGCGTGCGCGAAAGCGATCGTTTTCAATAAGCACGAACGGGGTTTTGGCCCATGCCTTCGTGTCACCCGATCGATATAAGAGGGCCCCCGTCACAATATCGTTGCCGTCGGAGACAAGGTCGGCTTCAACAACAAACAGGTCCCCCACAATCCCCTTGGCCGGCCATTTACCGTTATCGATATTAGGATGCACCCGTTCCACCCAGACCCGTTTTTGGGCATCACGAGGGAGCGGAGCGGATTCGGATTTGGCGGGATCAATCGGTCGTTGATTCATGCGTGTCTTCACGATGGGCAGTCGGTATGATTTTCTAGCGACAGCCTAAGGCTACCCTACCCCGTTTCAGGGGGTACCGTCAAGCAGGCCTTGACGATTCCCAGAGAAGATGTTACAAACGCCGGTGTGTAAAAAGAGGATGCCCATCCATGCCGGAGTGGCGGAATAGGCAGACGCAAGGGACTTAAAATCCCTCGGGGTTCGCCCCGTGCCGGTTCGATTCCGGCCTCCGGCACCAAAAACCAGATGATCTTCCATGAAGACCTTATGTAGGGGCAAGCCCTTGTGCCTGCCCTGGGCACAATGAATAAAGAGCCGCCTCCCTCACCCGCAATTAAAGAGACCTACTCGGCAGCGGAAGCAACGTTTGATCGGTGGCGCAGGCAGGTGGGGCTCTGGGCCGGGCCGATCGCGGCCGTTATCGTCTATCTGCTCCCTCTTTCCCTTCCGATCCCCGCCCATCGTCTGGCCGCGCTGATGATCGGCATGGTGATCTATTGGATCACCGAGCCGATCCCGCTTGCGGTGACTGCCCTGTTGGGGCCCGTTCTCGCCATCTTACTGGGGATTGAAAAAGGAAAGGAGGTGCTCGTCTCGTTTGGCGATCCGGTGATCTTCCTTTTTATCGGCAGCTTTATGATGGCCCGCGCGATGGAAAAACATCGGTTGGATCGCCGTTTTTCGTTCTGGCTCCTCTCCAAACCGTCTTTCGGGAAAAGCCCTTATCGGATTTTGTTGGTGCTCGGCATCATCACCGGAACCCTTTCGATGTGGATCTCCAACACGGCGGCCACTGCGATGATCTTTCCGATTGCGCTCGGCATTTTAAGCTCGTTTATGCCCAAGTCCGATAAAGGGCATCTCCCGTTTGGCCCTGCTCCTTACGCGACCGGGGTGATGTTGATGATCGCCTTCGCCGCCTCCGTTGGCGGGATTGCCACCCCGATCGGAACCCCGCCCAATCTCATCGGCATCGGCATGATTGAAAAAGAGATCGGGCTGAAAATCTCTTTTTTTAACTGGATGCAGATCGGTATACCGATCGTTCTGGTGATGTTCATCTTTCTTTATCTTCTGCTCGTCCTGCTCCATCCACCTCAAGGGGTATTGGTATCCGGCATTGCCGATTTTATTGAGGAGCAAAGAAAATCGTTGGGCCAATGGAGCCCTGCCGAAAAAAACACGATGATTGCCTTTGGCACAGCGGTTTTGCTTTGGATCCTGCCCGGAATCTTGGGACTCTTTGATCCGAAAAGCGCGGTTCTTACGCTTTACAATGAACGGCTTCCCGAGGGAGCAATTGCGATTTTAGCCGCGTCGCTTCTTTTTTTCCTTCCGGTGGACAAACAAAGGGGGGAGTTTACATTGTCATGGAACGATGCCGCCGAGATTGATTGGGGAACGATTCTTTTGTTTGGCGGGGGGTTGGCGATGGGCAGCCTGATGTTTAAAACCGGCCTCTCGCACGTTATCGGTGAAGGGCTGCTTTCGGTCCTTTCCGTTCGTTCCCTCTGGGGCATTACCGGCCTTTCCATCGCGCTGGCGATTGCAATTAGCGAACTTTCATCCAATACCGCTTCGGCCAATATGGTGATCCCGGTGGTGATAGGCATCGCGCAGGCCTCCGGGGTCGATCCGGTTCCTCCCGCATTGGGCGCAACAATCGGGGCCAGCTTTGGTTTTATGCTTCCGATCTCAACCCCACCCAATGCAATTGTCTATGGATCGCGCCTTATTCCCATTCGATCGATGATGCGATCCGGGGTTGTTTTTGATGTTATCGGGTTTTTTATTATCTGGGGAGGATTACGGCTGCTCTGCCCGTTGGTCGGGCTGATGTAGGGGGCACGGCCCCGGCGATGGATTTACTTGACAATACGAAATGTCGCAGCAGCTTCTGCGAAACGCTCTTCATCGGTATCGGCGAAAAAGGTGCCCTTTATGGTATAGGCCCCTTCCGGCAGAAGTTGACTCTTAACACATCCAAACTGATCGACCAGACACTCCTTCAAGTCCCACTCAAATAGCGTCTTGGTCTCGTCCGGTTTAATCTCGACCATCACAACCTGATCGCAGTGTGTTCCCTCCGGGATACGAAACACCCTCCCTGAGCTGTCCACGTAGGAAAGATCGCACGCCGGATAGGCTTGATTGTAGAGGTAAGGGACGTTCCCAGAATTGCGTATCGTAACATCTACTTTTTCACCAACCGTGTAGGTCTCATGGAGAAGGAATTGGATATCGGCCGTCCCCTTCGGGGAGTCTTCCGCAGATGAGCATGCGATGGGGATTATCAGAAAGAGAGCGGTGAAGCCCCTCAGGGTATACGAACAGAGGGGCGGGACCGCCCCTCTCCCCTTTCCAAGAGCCGTGCTTTTAATGCGCAAAGGTCACCAACGTAAGCACCTTGTTCCCACCCCCAAAGTCGAGTTCATAGAGCGCCACGCGCCCATTGGGAGATTGGCGTATCCTCTTCCCCCATTGTGTCGGTTTATCAAACGAGAGAAGATTCATCGCCGGAGGAACCGTTTGGCCAACGGTAGTTGAGGAATCAAGATGCGTGTAGATGGTGACCAACTGGTCGTAATCATGCGCATTCGGATGCTCGTTGCTCGGTGGGCCGTCGGGATCACTCGTATAGTCCATACAGGTTCCAAGATTGGGATTGGTGTTAACCTCATTCACATGAGCAAGACCAAAATCATGGCCCACCTCCTGGCACATGACGAGCTGTTTCCATGCGGCCGTGTTATAGGGTGCGACGGCAAAGTAGGTATCGTTCATTTTCGCCGTGGCTTGCGTGATGTGCTCACCCTCCGTCAGCCAAATTTGTGCTAACCCCAGCCACCCGTTGTTCCCGTATTTTGCGTTGCAGACCTCGATACGCCCAAGTTTAGGGCGACATCTTTTCCCCGTTGTGCTGCCGGGGACAATCGTTGTGTCCATTACGGTTGATAAACTCCAATCCGATGAAG